>DASZCY010000054.1:0-5210 GCA_035942615.1 Solirubrobacteraceae bacterium
CCTCGGGGGGCCGACGGTGCGGGCCTTCAACGCGCTGTGGCTGCGCCGCAGCCGCCCGGGCACCCACGTCCGGCTGACGCCGCTGGCCGCGTACTTCTGGCCGCTGGACGGGGTGCGGGGCTGGAACCGCCTCTACGGCGAGCGTGGGCTGATCCAGTACCAGTGCGTGGTCCCCGATGGCACCGAGGCGGTCCTGCGCCGCATCCTGGACGCCGCACGCCGCGCGGGCATCGTCTCGCCGCTGGCCGTGCTCAAGCGGCTCGGGGACGGCGAGGGACCAATCGCGTTCGCCATGCGCGGCTGGACGCTCGCGCTCGACTTCCGGGCCGCTGCCCCGGGGCTCGACCGGCTGCTGGACCGCTTCGACGACTGGGTCGCCGAAGCGGGCGGCCGCGTGTACCTGGCCAAGGACGCGCGGCTGCGCCCCGCCGCGTTGCGCGCGATGTACGCGCGCCTCGACGAGTGGCAGGCCACCCGCGAACGCCTGGACCCAACCGGCGGGCTGCGCTCCGACCTCCAGCGGCGGCTCGAGCTGGCATGACCGACGGCCTGGCCCGCCCGCAGACCGTGGCCGCGTTCGGCGGCAACTCCGAGATCGCCCGCGCGCTGATCGGGCGCCTGGTGGCCAACGGCACGCGGCACGTTGCGCTCGCGGTGCGCGACCCCGACCACGTGCCGCCGCTGCCCGACGCCGGCGTGCGGGTCGACGCGCTCGCCTTCGACGCCGACGCGGTGGAGACCCATGTCGGCGCGGTGCACGAGGCGGCCGTGCGGCTCGGCGACATCGACCTCGCGGTCGTGGCCTTCGGTGTGCTGGGCGATCAGGAGCGCGCCGAGCGCGACCCCGCGGTCGCCGCCGCGATGGCGCAGACCAACGTGGTCGGGGGCATCTCCCTCCTCGTCGCCCTTGCCGAGCGCATGCGCGAGCAGGGCCACGGGGCGATCGTCGTGCTCTCCTCGGTCGCGGTCGAGCGCCCGCGGCGCAGCAACTTTGCCTACGGAGCGACCAAGGCCGGACTCGACGCGTTTGCCCAGGGCCTCGGCGACGCGCTGGCCGCCGACGGGGTGCACGTGCTCGTCGTGCGCCCGGGCTTCGTGCGCACCAAGATGACGGCGGGGCTGGAGCCCGCACCGCTGGCCACCGACGCCGACGCGGTGGCGCGCACGATCGAGGCGGGGCTGCGCCGGCGCGCCCACACGGTATGGGTCCCGCCCGCGCTGCGCTGGGTCTTCGCCGTCCTCCGTCACGTGCCGCGTCCGCTGTTCCGACGCCTACGGCTGTAGGCAGGCCTCGCGGCCCGGACGCACCCACACCTTGTAACGCCCCAGGTCGGCCATGGGCCGCCAGCCGCTGCGGGCCCACCCGTAGGTGGGGATGTCCACCATGACGTCGACGCCGGCGCGCCTCGCATACTCCGCGCTGCGCTCCGCCAGGCGCGCTCGCAGCGCGGCGGAATTGACCTTGCCGTCGAGGTTGACCACCCCCTCGCGAAAGTAGCCGAGCGTGCCGGATTCGTAGGCGCCCACCCGGCATTCGTCCCGTACGAGCGCCCGCGTCTGCGCGTACTGCAACTCGTAGTTGAGGTTGGGGTGCGTCCCCAGGTTGGAGGTGGGCGACGTCCACCACGGAGGCGGCCAGTGCGGTGCGGTGAGCAGCACCGCGAGCACCGGGACGTTGGCGACCAGCACGACCCCCGACAGCGCCGGCAGGCTCCAGCGGCGCCCGAGGCGCTCCAGCGCGCAGGCCAGCCAGGGCACGGCGACCAGCAGGAGCGGGGCAAGGTAGCGATCGAGGAACCACCACGAGCCGAACATCAGCGTGTACCACCCGACCAGGAAGGCGGCGTAGAGCGCCAGCGCCACCGTGGCCGAGCCGATGGATCGCCGCGGGCCCCGGCGCACGGACACGACGGCGAGCGTGGTCAGCGCGATGCCCCCGAGGGCGAGGATCTCGGTGTAGGGCACGGGCTGTGGATGCATCCCGACGCGCAGCACCGGAGCCAGCGTCCACGCGCCGACCGCCCGCAGCGCCGAGTCGAGGTTGTGGACGACGTCATAGGCCCCGGCCTGCGAGCGACCGCCGCTGGGCATCGGGGACCCGTCGAGCGCGACGCTGTAGGCGAGCCACGGGACGAGCAACAGCGCGGCGAGCGCGCACGCGGCCAGTGGCGCCACCGCGCCCCGCCGATCGCGCCACAGCACCACGGCCCCGAAGGCGAGCGCGAACACGGCGGCGTCCAGCCGGGCCCACGCGAGCGCTCCGAGCAGCACCCCGGCCAGCACGATGCGCCGCGCGCTCCAGGTCGTCCAGCGATCGAGGACGATCACCGCGGTCGCGAGCAGCACGAGCAGGAGCCCGGTCTCCAGACCGTTGCGAAACAGGCGCAGCACGCTGACCGACCCGAGGGCCACGATGGCGGCGGCGGCGGTGGCCCTCCGCCCTTCGAGCCCGTGGCGCCGGGCGAGGTCGCGGGCCTGCAGGGCCAGAAGTCCGGCAAAGGCCAGCCACAGGAGCGTGGACAGGAGCTGGCTGAGACGCAGCCCGTCGATGCGATCGCCGCCCACGAGCGCGTAGACCGGCACGTTGAGTGCCACCCACAGGGGCTGGAAGCCAGTCGTCCGCGTCTGCCCGTCGATGGTGATGCCGCCCTGGGTGGCCGCCTCGCGCGCGACCGAGAGCGCATAGAAGGCGTCCTCGACAGGCAACGTCCGCGCGAGATCGTCGGGCGGGGCGAACAGCAGGGCCAGCGCGACGGCGAGCGAGACGGCGGCCGGCGCGAGGACCTCCCACCGCACAACGGCCGCGGCGAGCGGGAGGCTAGGCGCCGAGCGCGACACCGGCCGCAAAGATCACCAGCCACACGAGCGCCGCCGCGCGCAGCCCGGGGTCGCCAAGCACCATGTCCTCCGGTGGTCGGTCTCCGTCGTCCTCGACCAGCATCGCGTAGCGCAGGACGAAGACCAGGAACGGGACGATCGACAGCTCCACCAGCGTCCGCAGGCCGGTGCTGGCCGCGGGATCGAACGCCCACAGGCAGTAGGCGGTGACCGCCACGCCCGCCGAGAGGGTGCGCACGTTGCGCAGATAGGCCAGCGAGTAGGCCATCAGCGCGGGGCGCGTGGCCTCGCGTTCGACGCCCAGGGCCGCGTGCTCACCCGCGCGCTTGGCCGACACGATGAACAGCGACCCGAACGAGGCCACGATCAGGAACCACTGCGACAGCGGCACGCCGGCGGCGATGCCCCCGGCCACGGCACGGACGACGAAGAACGCGGCGACCGTGACCAGATCGAGCACCGGCACGCGGCGCAGCCACACGGAGTAGGCGAGGGTGAGCGCCCCGTAGGCGCCCACGACCGCGAGCACCTTCGGGCCGGCCAGGCCCGCGACGAGCAGTCCACCAGCGAGCAGGGCCAGGCCCGCCGCCAGCGCGGCCGGGGCGGGCAGGCGGCCGTCGGCCACGGGACGCCCCTGCTTGCGCGGGTGGCGCCGGTCGGCCGGGGCGTCGCGGACGTCGTTGAGCAGGTAGCCGCCGCTGGCCGCCAGGCAGAAGCCCGCGAAGCACAGGGCGACCTGGCCGAGCACCGCCGGCTCCAGCAGCACTCCGGCCGCGCCCGGAGCCCCCAGCACGAGGACGTTCTTGAGCCACTGTCGCGGCCGCATGGCTTCCAGCAGGGCGACCGCGCGTCCCAGCGCGGCGACGCGGCCCCCGCTGCGCTCATGGCCCCGCGGGGCGGAAGGCTCAACGTCCGTGCTGCGAGCTCTCTCGGGGGTCGGTGAGACGGTCAGGGTGGGGCTCCGCGTCGAAGTGCAGTCGACTACCCCTTCCCTGCCGCGAACAGTCGCACCCGCTCACCAGCAAGGTGGTCGAGCCCCTGCGTAGCCTAGGACGGGCACATGGCCGCCGCTCCCGATCCGCCCAACGCCACCATCGCCGCCCTCTTCGACGAGCTGGCCGACCTGTACGAGCTCGACGGCGCGGTGGTCCACCGGGTGCTGGCCTACCGCAATGCCGCCAAGGCGGTGCGCGAGGCGTCGGTCTCCGTGGCGGCCATGCACCGCCAGGGACGGGCCACCGAGCTGCCCGGCGTGGGCAGGACGCTCGACGAGAAGATCGGCCAGCTGCTGGCGACCGGGTCCGTCCCGGCGGTGGAGAAGCTGCGCGCGAAGTTCCCCCCGGGTCTGGTCGACCTCACGCGCCTGCCCGGGCTGGGCCCCAAGCGCGCCCGTGCGCTGTACGACCAGCTGGGCGTCGACTCCCTCGACGCGCTGCGCGCGGCGGCCGAGACCCAACGCCTGCGCGGGCTGCGCGGCTTCGGCGCGCGCTTCGAGGAGGCGGTGCTGGCCGCCTTTGCCGCCGGGGTGGGCGGGGAGCCCGCGCCGCGGGTCCTGCTGCACAAGGCGCTGCCCGTGGGCGAGGGCATCGTCGAGGCGCTGCGCGCCCACCCGGCCTCCGACCGGGTGGAGCTGGCCGGCTCGGCCCGCCGGCTGGCCGACAGCGTGAAGGACCTTGACGTGATCGCCACCTCCCACGATCCCCCGGCGCTGCTGGAGGCCTTTGCGGCCCTCGACGTCATCGAGGCCTGCTCGGCCTCCGGCCAGGCGGGCGCCCGGGCGCGCACGCACTCGGGCATGAGGATTGACCTACGCGTGGTCGCCCCCGACCAGTTCGGCAACCTGCTCCAGCACCTGACCGGCTCCAGCGCCCACAATGTCGCGCTGCGCGAGGCCGCGGTGCGCCGCGGGCTGCACGTCTCCGAATACGGCATCCTCGACGACAGCAGCGGCGAGACGGTGCGCTGCAAGCGCGAGGAGGACGTCTACGCGCGCCTGGGCCTGCCCTGGATCCCGCCCGAGCTGCGCGAGGACCGTGGCGAGCTCGAGCACGGCTTCGCCGTGCCGCGGCTGCTGACCCAGGAGGATCTGCGCGGCGACCTGCACTGCCACACGGTGGCCTCCGACGGTCGCCACACCGTGGAGGAGATGGCGCGCGCGGCGCGTGACCGGGGGCTCGAGTACCTGGCCATCACCGATCACTCGGCCACCCACGGCTTTGGCAACCACGTCACCCCCGCCGAGCTCGAGCGCCAGATCGAGCGCGTCGCCGCGGCCAACCGTCGGGTGGAGGGGATCACGGTGCTGGCGGGCACCGAGGCCAACATCCTCCCCGACGGCTCGCTGGACTACCCCGACGAGCTGCTGGCCCGCC
>DASZCY010000055.1:0-5196 GCA_035942615.1 Solirubrobacteraceae bacterium
CGGGCGGTACGGCGCAGCGTCTCCTCCGCGCCAAGACCGGCCAGCAGGCCTCCTCCCAGCGCCCCCGTGGCTAGGAGCAGCGCGAGCACGAGGCCGCCGAGCAGGAACGTGCGGTCCCCGCGAGCGGTGAGCCAGGCCAGCACCAGCCAGCCCGCGACCGCTGCGAGCACCGGCGGCTCGGTGCTGAGCAGCAGGACGGTGAAGGCCACTCCTGCGGCGAGCGCGACGGCGCGGGGATCGAAGCGGGGCGTGCGTCGCGCCCCGACGCGCTCGGTCGATTCCACCCCCGCGGCGGGCGCCTCGGCCTCGCCGCGCCCGGGCGCTCGGTCGCCCGCGGGGACCTCCACGCCCGAACCCTCCTCCGGCCAGCGGCGCAGGGCGCGCCGGTAGAGGAAGACCTGGAACGGGCTGACCGCGAGGGCCCAGGCGACGATGCCCGCAGCGGTGAAGATCAACGCGCCGGCGACGCCCGACGGAAGGCCCGGGACCCAACTCCAGAAGATGTCGTAGCCCCCGGCGTAGGCGTCGAGCCCACCCAGCACGATCCAGATGAAGAACACGTACAGGGCGCTCACGTGCGCGAGGCGGATGAGCAGGCAGACGGCGGTCTGGGCGGCGAAGCCGCGCCTGCGAGCCTCCATCCAGCCCAGCAGCGGAGCCGAGAGGGCCTGGGTGAGCGGGGTGTTGATCCGTGAGGGACCCATGATCGCCACGCTCTGCACGAGCGCCGCCAGCGTGGTGCCACACCCGGTGCGCAACCCGCCGCGGGCCGCTGCGCGGGCCAGCGCGGTGCCCCCGGCCAGTGCGAGGGCGAAGCCGCCGAAGGGCGCGACCCGGGAGGCCAGGAAGGAGGCCACCGCCACGTAGGCCAGCCCCGCCTGCTCGCGCGCCGCGGCGCCAACCGGCGGATGGCCCGGAGCGTCCGGCGGGGCGGGTGGGGCCCCGGCGGGGGCGGGCTTGGCGGCCATCGCACGGATCATGGCCCATCGGCCTCGTTCTCCCCCCGACGCGACCGCCTCGCGGGGAACCACACACCGGGATCCCGCTACCGCTGGGTGAACCAGCCTCCGCCGCCGGCCAGGTCGCGAAAGACGGTGATGTCGCGCCCGCAGACGGTGACCACCTCCCAGTGGCGCCGGCGCAGGGGGCGCGCGGTCCACCAGCGGTCCTCCACCAGCCAGGTCTCGCGCACGGCCTCCACGGCACGCCCGTCCACGGCCAGCGGCCGCCCGCCCGGCCCGGCGCGCACGCGGGCGGGCCGGGGCTGGTTGAGCCGACGGGGACCCGGACTCACCGATCGTCCTCCGGGTTCACGGCTCGAAGGGAGTGAGGACGGCGTGACGCTCGGGCACGCGCGAGCCGGGGTCCACGGGCAGCACGCGCAGCGCCGCCTCGGGGCCCACGGCGGCGCGGACCTGGCGCACCGCCTCACGCAGGCGGGCGCTGCGCCGGGCGGCGCCGTCCTCGAACAGCTGCCCTCCCTCGAGAGGGGGCGGGCCCAAGCGCTCGGCGCCCAGGCGCAGCGTCTCGGCGGGCGCGGGGAGCAGCGCCAGGCGCGCGCGGGCGACCAGGCGTATGCGCGTCGGGTCGGCGGTGGCCTCGCGAAAGACCATGCGCTCGCGCCACGTCCCACCCGCCACCAGGCGCGCAGAGAGCACCGCGGCGCGCAGCGTGCGCCCGCGCCGCTCGCGGCGGGCCAGCAGCCGGTCGATGAGCAGGGCCAGGGCCTGCTCGAGCTGCTGGCCGCCGGCAGCCTCGGGAAGGTCGAGCGTCTCCTCGAGCGTCTCCCCGGGCGGGCGCGGGCGCAGCGGCGTGTCGTGCCCGCTCGCGAGGTCGTGGGCCAGCAGGCCGGCGCGGCCGAAGCGGTCACCCAGCGCGGCGCGCGGCAGCGCGGCCACCGCCCCCAGCGTCCCCATGCCCAGGCGCTCGAGCGTGGGCAGCAGCTCCGCGGTCTGCGCGCGGCGGGCCAGCAACGCCACCGGGAGCGGCGCGAGGTCGTCCGCACCGGCCACCACCGCATGGCCGCGCGAGCGCACGACGTGCGCGGCGGCCACGGCGCAGAAGCGCACCGGCCCGGCCCCGAGGCGGGCGCCGCCTGCTGCACGCCCGGACGTCAGCGCCCTGCGGACCTCGGCGAGCACCCCGTCCAGATGCCCTCCGTGCAAGCGGCGCAGGCCGCGGCTGTCGAAGTACGCCTCGCCGGGACGAGGCGCCTCGACCGTGGCGCCGATGCCCTCCAGGCGCGCGAGGACGTGCTCCCACGCCTCGGCGACCCCGATGGGGTCGGCGGGCACCAGGGTGAGCCGGGGGCAGCGCGCCAGCGCCTCCCCCAGGCGCATGCCCGCGCGAACGCCGACGGCCTCCGCGGCCGGCGAGATCTCCCCGACAGCCTGTGCGCCGCCCTCGGCGGGTGCCAGGGCGACCGGCTCGCCAAGCAGTGCGGTACGGTCGCCGGCCGCCACGGCCAGCCCGAAGCGCGGGAGTAGGACGCAGAGGATCATGCGAACGCATGTTCGCACCTGGGCGCCCGGCGTTCAAGCGGGGCGCCGGCCCAAGGACGCCGGGCCAATCCTTAGGCGCCGGCCGCGGAGCCGCCGCCCTCGAGGCGGTCGATGAGGGCGAGCAGCGCCTGGGTGTGCGCGCGGCTGTCCGCCCGCAGGTCCTGGAGGACAGCGGCCTGCTGGCGGAACGCCGCGCTCTGGTCGGCGAGCGTCGTGGTGAGCTGGCCGAGCACGACCCGTATGCCGGCGAACACGCCGGTGATCTCCTCCATGAGCTCGTTGCCGCGCGCCATGTGCTCGTTGCCGCGCGCCATGTGCTGCTCCACGCGCTGCATGTGGGTATCCGAGCGCTCGATGTGCGCGTCCATCCGCTCCAGGTGGCGGTCGAAGCGGTCGAGGAACTCGCGGTCCACAGGGGACGATTGTGCCACGCCGAGCGTGTCCCATCACGCGGCGTTCGTCACGCAGTGGCGCCTCAGGCGTAGCGAGGGCCCCGCCGGAGCGGGGCCCCTCGCCGTAGCAGGCCGGTAAGCCGGATTCTGTCGTGGACAGCCATCCATCTGAGCGGCCGACCTGGACCTCGGCGGGCCACCTGCGAGCGGTCCTGCTTGGCCTTGCATCGGGCGGGGTTTGCCTGGCCGCCGTGTCACCACGACGCCGGTGCGCTCTTACCGCACCGTTTCACCCTTGCCTGTGCGCGCGACGGCGAACCGCCCCGCGCCATCGGCGGTGTGCTTTCTGTGGCACTTTCCCGCGGGTTTCCCCGGGTCGGAATCCCGACCGCCCTGCCCTGTGATGTCCGGACTTTCCTCGAAGGGCATCTCCCTTCGCGGCTGCCTGGCCTGCCCGATCAAGGATATACCGCCTGGGCACGCGTCAGGTGGTAGAAGTGGCCGGTGGGCGACGACGCGCTCGGACGGCGGATCGGTGCAGCGGTGGCAGACCTGCTCATCCTCGCTGTCGCCTTCACCCTCGTGGGCATCGTCTCGGGTGGCGCGAGTGCTCAGGGCGCGCGCGTCAGCGTTCAGCTGGACACCGCCTCCGCGCTGGTCTTCGCCCTGATCGTCTTGGCCTACCACTTCGTGGGCGAGGCCACACGGGGCCAGACGCCCGGCAAGCAGCTGGCCGGCGTGCGCGTCGTCGGACTCGACGGGGGCCCGGCCGGCCCCGGGGCGATCGCGATCCGCACCCTGCTGAGGATCGTCGACTCGCTGCCCGTGCTCTACCTGCTCGGCCTGGTGGTCGTCTTCGCTACCGGCCAGCGGCGCCAGCGCATCGGTGACCTGGCCGCGCGCACCCGGGTGGTGCGGGCGAACGCCACCGCGCGCAGCTTCAAGGACGGATCTCGGTAGGTGAACAGACGCTAGGAGAGCTGGGTCGCGCAGCGAGTGCAGCGCCCTCCGACCGCCGCCGCGCCGGCCCCCGGGCGAGGCACGAGCTCGCCCGGGCAGACCGGGCACGGGGCGGAACGGTGCGCGGATAGGTCCTCCCAGACGCCGGAGAGCAGGTCCTCCAGCGTCGACCCGCCGCGCGGGGACGAGGCCTCGACAGGCCAGTGGCCGCGCTCGGCCCCCTGCTCCAGCTGGGCCGCCGGGCTCACGGCAGCGTCCGAAACAGCCCGACGACGCGCCCGAGCACCCGGACCTCCTTGGAGCGGATGGGCTCCATGGCGGCGTTCTGGGGCTGCAGGCGCACGTGGTCGCTCT
This sequence comes from Solirubrobacteraceae bacterium, assembly GCA_035942615.1. Lineage (GTDB taxonomy): Bacteria > Actinomycetota > Thermoleophilia > Solirubrobacterales > Solirubrobacteraceae > Siliceabacter. The sequence continues at coordinate 4,208 of DASZCY010000055.1, forward strand.
CGCGGAAGAAGGTCTTGACGGTCGCCTCCTCGCCCACCATGGCCACCACCACGTCGCCGTCGGTGGCCGTCTCCTGACGTCGCACCACGACGTAGTCGCCTTCGAGGATCCCCGCGTCGCGCATCGACTCGCCGCGCACGCGCAGGATGAACTCCCCCTCGCCCCGGCCGAGCTCCTCGGGTACCTCGATGTAGTCCTCGATGTTCTCCTCGGCGAGCACGGGCTGACCGGCGGCCACCGAGCCGACAAGCGGTAGGCCGCTGGGCGAGACCAGGCTCTTGACCTCGGCCACCGCCCGGTCCAGCAGCTCGATGGCACGCGGCTTGGACGGATCGCGACGCAGCAGGCCGAGCCGCTCCAGGTTGGCCAGGTGCGCGTGCACGGTGGATGACGAGGCCAGCCCCACCGCCTTGCCGATGTCGCGCACCGTGGGCGGGTAGCCATACTTGGCCGAGTAGCGCTTGATGAAGTCGAAGATCTCCTGCTGGCGCTTCGTGAGATCCATCAGCGGCTCCTTGGACGAGGCCTAACGAACATGTGTTCGACACCGTAGCGCGGGCCCAGGACGGATGCAACCGCGGAGGGCGCGTATACTCGGCGTCCCTCAGGCGCCGGTGGCGGAATTGGTAGACGCGCAAGGTTGAGGGCCTTGTGGGCCTCACGGCCCGTGGAGGTTCGAGTCCTCTCCGGCGCACTCAGACGGCACCCGCCCGGACGGGCGCGCGCCGTCAGGCGGCGGTTTGCAGGCCCTCGCGGGCCTGCGCGCGCGTCAGCGGCCGCTTTCCCCAGCGGGCGCGCTGGGCGAAGTCGACGATCACCGGGAAGTAGTCCTCCAGGGCTGGCGCGCGCAGGCCCGCCGGCCCCAGCGTCTCCCGTGCCCGCGCGTCATCGAAGGTGACATCCATGTCGAAGTAGGGCAGGTAGCGCCCGGCCTCCTCGCTGTGCTCGGCCAGTTCGGGCGTCGCCTCGACGAACTCGGGGCGCTCGCG
>DASZCY010000056.1:0-2911 GCA_035942615.1 Solirubrobacteraceae bacterium
CTACGAGGCCGATTGCGAGCATCGCGGAGCCACGATGTCCGTGCTGTCGAGCAAGGCCGCTGGCCACTAAGCCAGCCATGACCGGCCCGACGAAGGAAAGCTCCCAGCCGACCCGGTAGCTCCACACCAGGCTCGCGGCCCGGATGGTGCCGCCGTCGTGTGAGGTAGCGTGCATCTCGCTTCTTCTGGTGGTTCGAAGTGGTCTCACGGCCCCGCCCTGCTCGGCGGGGTCGTGCTACCGCGTCGTGTGACCGGGCGCACCCAGCAGAGCTGGCGCGTTGGCGTTCTGGCGCCGGTCGATCCGGTCGGCTGTCGTTCGTCCATGGGTCGAACCGCGGCGGTCATGGGGGCCGGCGCACCACAGCCCGAGGAGGGACATGACGATGCAGTACCTGCTGACGATCTGGATGGAGGAGACGGACTTCGTGCCGACGCCCGAGGCGATGGCGCCGTGGAAGGCGTTCAACACCGAGGGCATCGCCGCCGGCGTGCTGCGCGGCGGCTCGGGCCTGCAGCCGTCGACGACGGCGACCACCGTCCGCGGTGGCGGCGAGGTCGTGCTGACCGACGGCCCGTTCGTGGAGACCAAGGAGCAGCTCGCGGGCTACTACGTGGTCGACTGCGCCGACCTCGACGAGGCGATCGCCTGGGCCAAGAAGGTGCCGGCCGTCCTCTGGGGCGCCGCCATCGAGGTGCGCCCGGCGGCCGGCGGCACCGACGTGGCCGAGAACAGCGACGCCGCCGGGACGGCCGCCTCCTGAACGGCAGCGCCGCGCTCGAGGTCGACCGCCTGTTCCGCGACGGCGCGGGACGGGCGGTCGCGGTGCTGGCCCGCGTGCTGCGCGACGTCGACCTGGCCGAGGAGGCGGTCCACGAGGCCTTCGTCGTCGCACTCGAGCGCTGGCCGCGCGACGGCGTGCCGGACGAGCCGGCCGCCTGGATCGCCCGGACGGCGCGCAACAAGGCGATCGACCGCCTGCGGCGCGCCAAGCGCTTCGCCGACAAGGCGGCGGTGCTGGCCGCCGAGCTCGAGCGGGCCGTGCCCGGCGAGGAGGACGACGACCCCATGCCCATCCCCGACGACCGCCTGGCGCTGATCTTCGCCTGCTGCCACCCGGCGCTCGCCCTCGAGGCGCGGGTGGGGCTGACCCTGCGGCTCGTCGGCGGCCTGCAGACCCCGGAGGTCGCCCGCGCCTTCCTGGTCTCCGAGACGACGATGCAGCAGCGCGTCGTGCGCGCCAAGCGCAAGCTGCGCGACGCGGGCATCGCCTTCGCCGTCCCGCGCGACGCCGCGCTGCCCGACCGGCTGCCCGCGGTCCTCGCCACGATGTACCTGATCTTCAACGAGGGCTACGCCGCGTCCAGCGGGGACGCGCTGGTGCGCCGGGAGCTGTGCGCCGAGGCCATCCGCCTGGCGTCGATCCTCTGCGCGCTCATGCCCGACGAGCGCGAGGCGCTCGGCCTGCTGGCGCTCATGACCCTCCACGACGCGCGGCGCGGGGCGCGCACCGACGCCGACGGCGAGCTCGTGCTGCTCGCCGACCAGGACCGCGCGCGGTGGGACGCGGCGGCCATCGCGCAGGGCCGCCGGCTGGTCGACCGCGCGGCGCGCCTGGGCCCGCCCGGCCCCTACGTCCTGCAGGCCGCGATCGTCGCCACCCACCTGGCCGACGGCCCCACCGACTGGCCCACCGTCCTCGCCTTCTACGACCGCCTGGTCGGCGTGCAGGACACGCCGGTCGTGCGCCTCAACCGCGCGGTCGCGCTCGCCGAGGTGCACGGCCCGGCCGCGGCGCTCGACGAGCTCGCCGGCCTCGAGCGCGCGCTGGACGGCTACCACCTGCTGCACGCCACCCGCGCCGAGCTGCTGCGCCGCGCGGGCGACCCCGACGGCGCCCGGCTGGCCGACGCCCGGGCGCTCGAGCTCGCGCCCTCGCCCGCGGAGCGCTCGCTGCTGCGGCGCAGGCTCGAGCCGCAGGCGTAGGCTTGGCCCCGATGTCGGCCTAAGCATCCAGTCGAACGCGGAGCGCCTGGTCCTGGCCGACGGGCAGGTGGCGACGTCTGTGCCGGGTCGCCCGTGCCTGAGGTGCTGGTTCATCACCGACGCTGTGCTCGCGAAGGAGCAGGAGGAGGCACCGCCGGGGTACGACCGCAACCCCGACGCGGCAGGCGACCCGCAGGTCGTGTCGATGAACGGCGTGCTCGCTTCGGAGGCTTGCAACGCAGCCCTCGATTTGGTCACGGCCTACAGCGGTGGCCGACGCGGCGGGAAAATGTGGCAGTACGAGGGACGTGCTGGTCAACTGGAACAGCACGACCTTCCCTCTCGTCGCTCCGGGTGCGCCGGATGCGCCTAGGAAGGTCACGGCGACCCGGTGCCGATTCGGCCGCTCGACGATCGCTAGCTCAGCGGCACTCCCCGCCGGCGATGCCTGATCGCCGGTTGTCCTCCGAGACGTCAGCGCCGCAAGAGCGACAGCCGGACCGACGCCTGTGATTGGTACTCCCAGTTGGTACTCCCGGCTCGAAGCGCAACCGATCGGTTCCCTCAAGGACGAAGAAAGCCCCGCATCTGCGAGGCTTTCTGAAGCGCGCCCGAGAGGATTCGAACCTCTGACCTTCGGTTCCGTAGACCGACGCTCTATCCAGCTGAGCTACGGGCGCTTGCGGGATTTGGCTCTACTAAGCTGTACGACGAGTCGCTGCGGCTGTGATAGCCCGCCCAGAACCGCGACTTCGTTGACGACTTTGTTGACAGCTGCATCCACTTGAGCGGAGCCTATCAACGCCCCTCTCACGAGACCTGTGGCGTGTCAGCCGGCGGCTGACCAGGAGCCGCCGGCCTGGTTGATGAGCTCAACCGCGCTGAAGAGCACCACTTCGTCCTCAACCTCGGTTATCTGACCGACCG
>DASZCY010000057.1:0-1787 GCA_035942615.1 Solirubrobacteraceae bacterium
CATCTCGGTCTGCTTCTGGTTGGCGACCACGTTGGCCGCCTGCTCGATGAGCCGCCGGTGCTGGTCCTGGGCCTCGGTGATGGCCTGCTCCAGTTGCACTTTGGGGTCGGCGACCTCGTTGAACTTGCCGGTGAGAGCAGCCGTCAGGTAACGCCATGCACGCTGGAGCAGTTTTCCCATGGACGCGAGGATAGTGACGGTGGCGGCGCCTCGATACCATCGGGGTAGACCGGACATCGTGCACATCCAGTTCAACGCCTCCGAGCGCTCGAGCCTCGGCGTGGAAGTCGAGCTCGAGATCGTCGACCGCCGGAGCCGGCAGCTGGCCAGCGCGGCCACGCCCATCCTCGACGAGCTCGGCGTCGGGCACCCTGAGGGCGAGCACCCCAAGGCCAAGCCCGAGCTCCTCGAGTGCACGGTCGAGATCATCACCGGCATCTGCACCACCGTGGCCGAGGCCCGCGACGACCTCGGAACCACCCTGAAGGAGGTGGGCGGCGCCGCCGAACGCCGGGGTCTGGCGCTGCTGTGCTCGGGAACGCATCCCTTCTCCGACTGGCACGAACAGCAGGTCAGCCCCGACCCCCGCTACGCCCGCCTCATGGAGGAGATGCAGTGGATGGCCCGGCGGATGCAGATCTTCGGCGTCCATTTCCACGTGGGCGTGCGCTCGGCCGAGAAGTCCATAGCCATCGCCAACGCCCTCACCGCCTACATCCCCCACTTCCTCGCCCTGTCGGCCTCGAGCCCGTTCTGGCAGGGCCGTGACACCGGCCTGGCCTCGTGCCGCAGCAAGGTGTTCGAGAACCTGCCCACCGCCGGCCTGCCCTACCGCCTCGAGGGCTGGGCGCAGTTCGAGCAGTTCATGGAGACCCTGGTCAACGCCCAGGCCATCACCAGCATCCGTGAGGTGTGGTGGGACATCCGCCCCCATCCCGACTTCGGCACCGTGGAGCTGCGCATCTGCGACGGCATCCCCACCCTCGGCGAGGTCGCCGGGCTGGCGGCCATGGCGCAGAGCCTCGTCGAGTGGCTCGACACCCTGATCGACCGGGGGTACACCCTTCCCGTACCCCGGGAGTGGGTCATGCGGGTGAACAAGTGGCGGGCCGCCCGCTACGGGATCGACGCCGAGATCATCGGCGACGACCAGGGCACCCGGGTCCCCCTGGCCCCCTCGATCAGGGAGCTGATCGAGGAGCTGTCACCCGTGGCGTCGCGGCTGGGGTGTCTCGACGAGCTGACGTCGAACCTGGACACCCTCGAGCGGGGGCCCAGCTACCTCCGCCAGCGCCGGGTGGTCGAGGGCGGGGGGAGCACGGTCGACGTCGTCGACTCCCTCGTGCGGGAGATGGAGACCGACCGGCCGACCTGACGCCTGGCGCGCAATTCGATACCGCCACGGGCTCTCTCGCGCGTACCGTTGGCAGGTGCGCGGCGAGAACACCCGAGCGCTCTGGCGCGTGCGGCCGTACCTCCGGCCGTATGTCCCGCAGCTGGCGGCCATGGTGGTCATCTCGCTGGCGGGCATCGGTGCCGGACTCCTCGTTCCCCTCGTGATCAGACGGATCATCGACGGGCCCATCGCTCGCGGCGACCAGGGGGCGGTCCTCCCGCTCGCCGCCCTCGTCCTGGTCCTCGGGCTGATCGAGACCGGCCTCTCATTCCTGCGCCGCTGGATCCAGAGCGGCGCCGCGAACGGGTTCGAGCGCGATCTGCGCAACAGGCTGTACGCGCACCTGCAGTCACTCCCGGCGTCGTTCCACGACCGGTGGCACTCGGGACAG
>DASZCY010000058.1:0-22979 GCA_035942615.1 Solirubrobacteraceae bacterium
CCACATGGGCCACGCGCTCAACGGGGCCGTCCAGGACACCCTCCTCCGCCTCGCGCGCCTGCGCGGGCGGCGCGCGAAGTGGATCCTGGGCACCGACCACGCGGGCATCGCCACGCAGCGCCAGGTGGAGAAACGCCTCGAGCAGCGGGGGACGAGCCGCGAGGCACTGGGGCGCGAGCGCTTCACCGCGGAGGTGTGGGCCTACCGCGAGGAGTTCGGCGGGCAGATCATCGAGCAGTTCAAGCGCCTGGGCGCCTCGCTGGACTACGAGGACGAGCGCTTCACCATGGACGACGGCTACGCCGAGGCGGTGCGGACGGTGTTCGTGGCCCTCTACGAGCAGGGGCTGATCTACCGCGGTCACCGCCTGGTCAACTGGGACCCCGGCCTGCGAACGGCCGTCTCGGACCTCGAGGTGGAGGAGCGCGAGGTCGAGGACAGGCTCTACCACGTCGCCTATCCGCTGGCCGGCGGCGGTGAGATCGTGGTGGCCACCGTGCGCCCGGAGACGATGCTGGCCGACACCGCCGTGGCCGTGCATCCCGACGACGAGCGCTATGCCCACCTCGTCGGTTCCTCCGCAACGCTGCCCCTGGTCGGCCGCGACCTGCCGATTATCGCCGACGAGCACGTGAAGCCCGACTTCGGCAGCGGCGCGCTGAAGATTACCCCGGGCCACGACCCCAACGACTTCGACATCGGCCGCCGCCACCGCCTCGAGGAGCGGTCGGTGATCGGCGAGGACGGGCGCATGACCGCCGACGCGGGCGAGCGCTTCGCGGGCCTGCGCGTGACCGAGGCTCAGGCCGCGGTGGTCGACGCGCTGCGCGAGGAGGGCCTCCTGCGCCAGGTCGAACCGTACCTGCACGTCGTGCCCTACTCGCACCGCTCGGGCGCGCGCATCGAGCCGCTCATCTCGTTGCAGTGGTTCATGCGCATGGAGGAGCTGGCCGCACCCGCCGCCGAAGCCGTGCGTGACGGGCGCGTGCGCATCCAACCCGAGTCGCAGGCGCGGCGCTACCTCCAATGGCTCGAGGGCATCCATCCGTGGTGCATCAGCCGGCAGCTGTGGTGGGGTCACCAGCTGCCCGTCTGGTACCGCGGGCAGGCGGAGGTTCACGTCGGCATGGAGCCTCCCGAGGGGGAGGGCTGGACCCGCGATCCCGACGTGCTCGACACCTGGTTCAGCTCGGCGCTGTGGCCCTTCGCCACCTTGGGCTGGCCCCGGGACACGCCCGAGCTGCGTGCCTTCCACCCCACCGACGTGCTCTCGACCGCGCGCGACATCCTGTTTCTGTGGGTCGCCCGGATGGTGATGATGGGGCTGCGCTTCACCGGCGACGTGCCCTTTCGCGACGTCTACGTGCACTCGGTCATCCAGGCGCCCGACGGGCGGCGGATGAGCAAGTCGCTGGGCACGGGGATCGACCCCCTGGAGGAGATCGGGCGCCACGGCGCCGACGCGGTGCGCTTCGGGCTGCTGGCCATGTCCTCCACCCAGGACGTGCGCTACAACGCCGAGAAGCTCGAGCAGGGCCAGCGCCTGGCCAACAAGCTGTTCAACGCGACGCGCTTCGCCCTGCTGAACGTGCGCGCCGGCGTCGATGCCGCGCCGCGACCCCGGACCGTGGAGGACCGCTGGATCCTCTCGCGGCTGGCCGTCGCCAAGGAGGAGCTGGTCGCGCGCGTGGACGGCTTTGACTTCGCCAAAGCGGCGCTGGGGCTGTACGACTTCGTCTACGGAGAGCTGTGTGACTGGTACCTGGAGTTCGTCAAGGGCCGCGACTTCGACGCCGACCTGTCGGCCACCGTGCTGCACGTCGTGCGCGAGACCCTGACCCTGGCTCACCCGGTGATCCCCTTTGTCACCGAGGAGCTGTGGGGCCTGATACCGATGTCCGCTCGCCCGGAGGGACTGCTGGCCGCCGGGCGACTGGAGCCCGAGGATCCCGGCCTGCGCGACCCCGGGGCCGAGGCCGACGTAGGGCGGGTCATCGCCGTGGTGCAGGCCCTGCGCCGCTGGCGCGACGAGGCCGAGGTCAGGGCGGGCGCCGAGCTCCTGGTGCGCGACGGTGCGGTCGACGGATCGCGTGCGCTCATCGAGCGCCTGGCGCGCGTGCGCTTCGCCGACGCGGAGGATCCGCCGGTGGCCACGCTGGTGGCCGACGGGATCGTCCTCGAGGTGCTGCCCTCCCAGGACATCGACCTGGGCGCGGCCGAACGCAAGCGTGCGGCGCGCCGCGAGCACCTGGCCGGGGAGGTCGCCCGCGCGGAGGGCAAGCTGGCCAACCAGAACTTCGTGGCCAAGGCGCCTGCCGCCGTGGTGCAGGCCGAGCGCGACAAGCTCGCGCGCCTGCGCGAGGAGCTGGAGGCGCTGTGAGCAGCCTGGCCGAAGCCGAGCGCTGGCTGCTCGACCTCGAGCTGTTCGGCATGCGCTTCGGGCTGGATCGCGTGCGCCGCCTGCTCACCGTGCTGGGCGCCCCCCAGGAGCGCTTCGCCTCCGTGCACGTGGTGGGCTCCAACGGCAAGTCGTCGACCACCCGGCTGCTGGCCGGGGTGCTGCGCGCCGAGGGGCTGCGCACGGGGGCCTACCTCTCCCCGCATCTGGTCTCCTTCGCCGAGCGCATCCGCGTGGACGATCGCGATGCCACGCCCGAACAGCTCGTGGCGGCGCTGCACCGCGCGCGCGGCGCGACCGCCACGGTGAATCGCACGCTGGGGCCGGGCGACCGCGTCACCCAGTTCGAGGCGCTGACCGCCGCTGCCCTCGCCGAGCTTGCGCGCCGGGAGGTGGAGGTCGCCGTCGTCGAGGCCGGCCTGGGCGGGCGCTACGACGCCACCAACGTGCTCGACTCCGCCGTCACGGTCCTGACCACGGTGGGGCTGGAGCACACCCGCTGGCTGGGCCCGACGATCCGTCACGTGGCCCGCGAGAAGCTGGCCGTGCTGCGCCCGGGAACGACGCTCGTGATCGGTCACGGCCTGCATCCCGACGCCCGCGAGGAGGCCGGGGCCGCCGCCCGGCGCGCCGGTGCGCTCCTGGTCGAGGCGCCCGCCGAGCCGGCGGTGGAGCCCGCCGCGCGCGGCACCTTTCAGCGACGCAACCTGGCCACCGCGCTCGCGGGCGCTGAGGCCTTCCTCGGCCGGCCGCTGGGCGAGAAGGCGGTGCGCGAGGCCGCGACGACGCTGGTGCCGGGGCGTTTCGAGGTCCTCGGCGCCGAGGGATCGCTGCGCACCAGCGCAGGGTCGCGGGTGGGCCCAAACGGCGGGCCCGTCATGGTCTTCGACGGCGCGCACAACCCCGCGGGCGCCCTGGCGCTGGCCGAGTCGCTGCCGGGGTTTCTGGCCGCGCAGGGGGAGCGCGAGCGCGGCGCGCCCCTCGTGCTGGTGGCCTCCATCCTCGACGACAAGGACGCCGCCGCGATGCTGGGCGCGCTGCTGCCCCACGCCGAAGCGCTCGTTGCGACCGCCAACGCCCACCCACGAGCCCTCTCGCCGGCCACCCTGACCTCGCTGAGCGCCCAATTGGGCGGCCCGCTGGCGCACGCGGAGGCCGATCCTCACCGGGCTCTCGCGCTCGGGCGCGAGCTGGCCGGACCGGGTGGGGTGGTGCTGGCCACCGGCTCCCTGTACCTGGTGGCTGACCTGTGCCGGGAGCCCGGTCGCACCCGGCGGGGGGCCACGCTTTGAACCAGGACGGCCCGTCGGTCCCCGCCATGGTGGCCGCCGTGGCGATCATCGTGGCCCTCACGATCCTGGTGTTCTTCGCGATCGGCTACCTGCTCGGGCAGGTCTTTCTCTAGGCGCGGCGAATCACGGCGCATCGGGACACCCGGTCGCCCGTTAGGCTTTACCCTCACCCATGCTCGCCCAGTTCGGTATCGACAGCGACGGCCTCGGCCTCGCGGTCAACCTGCTCCTGCTGTTCCTGGGGATCGTCTGGCTGGCCCTCGTCTTCTGGACGTATACGGACGCGCGCCGGCGGATCTCCGACCCCATGCTGGTCGGCTGCGCCACCGCGGCATCGCTGTTTCCCTTCGTCGGGACGATCGTCTACATGATCATCCGCCCGCCGGAGTTCCTCGAGGACGCCTACGAGCGCGAGGTCTCCATCGAGTCCTCCGAGACGCTCATCAAGGTCCTCGGCGAGCTGCAGGAGTCCCAGGCCGAGGTCAGGGCCTCGGTGCAGCGCCTCGAGCAGGCCATGCAGGCCAGCCGCCGGCGCGCCGCCGCGCGTGCCCAGCAGCGTCAGGCCGCCGAGGCCGGCGAGCGCACCGGGCGCAGCTGACCCCCGATCCCAAGGAGACCCGATGGACCGGACCCTCATCCTGGTCAAGCCCGATGCGTTCGCGCGCGGCCTCACCGGCGAGATCATCGCCCGCTTCGAGCGCAAGGGCCTGCGCATCGCCGCCCTCAAGCACATGACGGTCGGCCGCGAGCTGGCCGAACAGCACTACGCCGAGCACGAGGGCAAGCCCTTCTACGACGAGCTGGTGGACTTCATCACCAGCGGCCCGCTGGTGGCCATGGTGCTCGAGGGTGACGAGGTCGTGATCGCCGCACGTCAGGTCATCGGCGCCACAAATCCTCTCGAGGCCACCACGGGGTCCATCCGCGGGGACCTCGCGGTCGCCGTCGGCCAGAACATGGTCCACGGCTCGGACTCGGCCGAGTCGGCGACCCGCGAGACCGGGCTCTTCTTTCCCGAGCTGGGGTGAGGGAGGTTGCGCCTCCCGCGCGTGCCGGAGCCGTCAGGTGACGGCGGAGGCGGGCCCCGCGGGGCGGGAGGCCCTCATCCTCGCCAGCGCCTCTCCGCAGCGCCGCGCCATCCTCGAGCAGCTGGGGGTGGCCTTCGAGGTCCGCCCCGCCGACGTGACCGAGGAGACCACCGGCGCGCCCGCCGCGGTCGCCCTGGCCAACGCCGTGCGCAAGGCAGCCGCGGTGGCAGGGGGCGCGCCCGGGCGCACGGTCGTGGGCGTGGACACCCTGGTGGCCACCGAGGCGGGAATCCGGGGCAAGCCGGCCGGAGAGCAGGAGGCCCGGGCCGGGCTGCGCCACCTGGCCGGGCGCACGCATGAGGTCCACAGCGGGCTGGCGGTGGTCGAGGAGGGGGCGACACGCACCGCCGCGGAGGTCACGCGCGTCACCTTCCGGGCGCTGAACGACGCGCAGCTGGCCTGGTACGTGAGGGCCGGGGAGTGGCGCGGGCGGGCGGGGGGCTATGCGATCCAGGGGCGCGGAGCGGCCCTGGTCCGCCGCATCGAGGGCGACTATCTCAACGTCGTCGGGCTGCCCGTGGCCGCACTGATCGACCTCCTGCCCGCCCTGCTGGCGTCCGGGGCCGGCCGCTAGACTCCGGCCCCGTCGCCTGCCCGGCCGCGCGCCGCGCGGACTCCTCTGAGACCAGGCGATTCTCTGGCATGGGCTTCTTCAGCTACCTCACGGGCTTCGGCGGCCGCGACATGGCCGTCGATCTGGGCACCGCCAACACGCTCGTCTACGTGCGCGGGCGGGGCATTGTGCTCTCCGAACCCTCCGTGGTGGCCATCGACTCGCGCACCGGGGAGGTCCACGCCGTCGGCGTGGAGGCCAAGCGGATGCTCGGGCGCACCCCGGGCACCATCAGCGCCATCCGGCCGCTGAAGGACGGCGTCATCGCCGACTTCGACGTCACCGAGGAGATGCTGCGCCACTTCATCCAGAAGGTGCACCAGAACCGCTGGGCCCACCCGCGCGTGGTCATCTGCGTGCCCTCCGGGGTCACCGGCGTGGAGAAGCGCGCCGTCGAGGAGGCCGCTCTCAGCGCGGGCGCCCGCGCCGCCTACCTCATCGAGGAGCCCATGGCCGCCGCCATCGGGGCCGGGCTGCCGGTGGGTGAGCCCACCGGCTCCATGGTGGTCGACATCGGCGGGGGCACCAGCGAGGTCGCGGTGATCTCCCTGGGTGGCATCGTGGTCTCGCAGTCCATCCGCATCGGGGGCGACGAGCTCGACGAGGCGATCATCAACTACGCCAAGCGCGAGTACAAGCTGCTCATCGGCCAGCAGACCGCCGAGGAGGTCAAGCTGGAGATCGGCTCGGCCTACCCCATGGAGGAGGAGGTCCAGGCCGAGATTCGCGGGCGCGACATGGTCAGCGGCCTGCCCAAGACGATCGTGCTGACCAGCGAGGAGATCCGCCAGGCCCTCGAGGAGCCCGTCAGCCAGATCATGGACGCCGTCAAGGAGACGCTGGACCGCACGCCGCCCGAGCTGGCCAGCGACATCATGGACCGCGGCATCATGCTGGCCGGCGGGGGTTCGCTGCTGCAGGGCCTCGACGAGCGCCTGCGCGAGGAGACCCAGATGCCCTCACATCTGGCCGAATCGCCCCTGACATGCGTGGCGGTGGGCTCGGGACGCTCGCTGGAGGAGTTCGAGGTCATCCAGAGCTCGAGCAAGAACTCGCGTAACCGCGCCGCCCGACGCCGCTAAGCAGAGGGAACGCGGCCACCCCGCCTGGAGACCTCACGCCTGTGCCTCCCGACAAGACCGTCCGGCGCCGCCGGGTCGCCCTGGGGCTGCTCGTCGGCCTCGCGCTGATCCTCCTCACCGCCTCATTTGGCAACGCCGGTGGGATCGTGTCTTCGATCCAGCGCGGGGCCCAGGAGGCACTGGCCCCGCTGCAGGAGGGCGCGAGCGTCGTCTTCAAGCCCATTCGCGACCTGTTCGGCTGGGTGGGCGACACCGTGGACGCCAAGAGCGAGAACCAGCAGCTGCGCGCCGAGCTGCGCGAGACCCGCCGCGCGCTGGTGGACGCCGAGGCGGCGGCAGCGCGAGCCGGGGGCGAGCGGGCCATGGCCCAGTTCGCCGAGGCGTATGGCCTTGACCGCTACCGGCCGGTGGACGCCCGCGTGATCGTGCAGTCGGCGCAGGTGTGGTCCTCCACCGTCATGGTCGACGCCGACGCATCGGATGGTGTGAACGTCGGCGATGCCGTGGTCGCCGCCTCCGGCGAGGGGGACGGTGGCGCCCTGGTGGGCAAGGTGACCCAGGTGACCGCGGGCACCGCGAAGATCACGCTGATCACCGATCAGTCCAGCCAGGTGGGCGCGCGCATCAACCAGACCCGGATCCCCGGCGTGGTGAGCACCGCGAGCGCCGGCGACCCCGCGGACCTGCTCATGCGCTACGTGCCTCCCCGGGATGAGGTCGACGAGGGCATGCGCGTGGTCACGGCGGGCACCGTGGGCGAGGAGGGCGACCTGCCGTCGCTGTTCCCGCCCATGATTCCGATCGGCGAGATCACGCGCATCGAGGATCCGGGCTCGGACACCCAGGAGATCCACCTCGAGCCCTACGCCGACCTGCAGCGGCTGGAGACGGTGCGGATCCTGACCGAGAGCGTCAACGACAACCGCTGATGGGCGGCGACCGCGTCAAGCTCGGCCTCCGCCTGGCCGTCCTCGCGCTGCTGAGCGCGCTGGTGCAGTTCGTGCTGATGTCCCATGTCGACATCGCCGGCGGTGCGCCCGACCTCGTCTCGCTGCTGGTCATGTCCGTGGCGCTCATCATGGGCTCGATGTCCGGCGCGGTGTTCGGCTTCAGCCTGGGTCTCCTGGTCGACGTCGCGCTGTTGCAGACCATGGGCGTGACCTCGCTGGTGCTGCTGGCCGTCGGCTTCTGGGTCGGCCGCGCGCGCGAGACGCAGGACCTCGAGGGGCCGCTCGTCCCGCTGGTGACGGGCGCGCTGGCCACGCTGGCCACCGTGCTGGGCTTCTCGCTGATGCAGTTCCTGCTCGGCGTGGACCCGCCCGTGGGAGGTGCCTTGATCCGCCTTGTGCTGGCCACCGTCGTGCTCAACGCGCTGCTGGCCGTCCCCGTTCACGCGCTGGTGCGTCGGGTAGCCGGCGAGGGGGCTGCCATGGCCGGCCGCCGTCGCCGCGGACGCACCACCGGCGGACTCTCGCCGCTGTCCAGCTCCCAGACCGGTCCGATCGTCCGATGATCCAGCGTCCCGAGGAGCGCCTGCCGGCCATCAGCCCTCGGCTGGCCCTGCGCGTCGCCGTGCTGGGCTTCGTCGCCCTCGGGCTGTTCGCGCTGGTGTTCTTCCGCCTGTGGTACCTGCAGGTGCTGACCGGCGACCAGTTCCTGGCCGAGGCACGCGAGAACCGCGTGCGCGAACTGCGCATCCAGGCCCCGCGCGGGGACATCGTCGATCGCGACGGGCGCACGCTGGTGACCAACACGCAGGCCACCGTGGTCTCACTGGACCCCTCGCGCCTGCCCCAGGCCGAGCGCGACCTGGCCGCCACCTGGGGCCAGCGCGCCGGCCGGCGCGAAGCGCTGCCCAAGGGTCGGCGCGGCCCGCCCGTGCCCATCCCGCCCATCCCCTCCCCACAGCTGCGCGAGCGCTTTCGGTCGCTGGGCCGGGTGCTCGACCTCGAGGCCGAGGAGATCCACTCCCGCGTCATCCGCTCGTTGGCCGTTGTCCCCTACGGCGACGTGAACGTGGCGGTGGACGCCGACCGGGCGGTGCTCAACTATCTCGCGGAGCGCTCTGGAGACTACCCCGGCGTCGAGATCACCCAGCGCTACCTGCGCGAGTACCCCTACGACGAGCTGGCCGCCCAGCTGTTTGGCACCGTCGGCGAGATCAGCCCCCAGCAGCTCGAGCAGAAGCGCTACCGCGAGGTCCAGCAGGGCACGATCATCGGTCAGGAGGGCCTGGAGAAGTCCTACGACCGCTACCTGCGCGGCGAGGACGGCGTGCGCCGGGTGGTGGTCGACGCCTTCGGGCGGCGCGAGTCCTCGGACCGGATGCAGGACACCGACCCGGTCTCGGGGCGCCAGCTGCGCCTGTCGCTGGACCTGCGCCTTCAGGAGACCGGCCAGAGGGCCCTGCGCGAGGTCGGCGGCGGGCTGCCGGGCGCCTTTGTGGCCATGGATCCCCGCAGCGGCGAGGTCCTGGCCATGGGCTCCTATCCATCCTTCGACCCCAACCGCCTGACCCGTCCCATCACCGAGGAGCGCTACGAGGCGCTCTACGGCGAGGAGGCCGGTGCGCCGCGCTTCAACCGCGCGGTCAGCGGCTCCTATCCCACCGGCTCGACCTTCAAGCCCTTCGTGGCCCTGGGCATGCTGCAGAACGACCAGATCGACGTGGGGCGCACGATCAACGACGGCGGCTCCATCACGGTCGGCGGTCAGCGCTTCCAGAACGCTGGCGGTGCGGCCTTCGGCAGCGTCGGCCTGGTCAAGAGCCTCACCGTCTCCTCGGACGTCTACTACTACACGCTGGGCCTGCAGGCGCACTCGGTGGACAGCGATCCCATCCAATCCTTCGCGCGCAGGATCGGCTTCGACAACCCCACGGGCGTCGACCTGCCGGGGGAGTTCGGCGGCACGGTCCCCGACGAGAAGTGGTTCAACGAGCTCAAGCGACTCGAGCAGGAGTGTCGCGAGGAGGAGGACCGCCGCTCGTGTGCCATCGCCGACCTCGACGCCCTGTGGACCGCGGGGCAGACGGTGCAGCTGGCCATCGGCCAGGGCGGCTTCCAGGCCAGCCCGCTCCAGCTCGCGGTGGCCTATGCGGCCATTGCCAACGGTGGCGACGTGGTGACCCCGCACCTGGGCCGGGAGATCACCGACGCCGCCGACGTGACCCTGCAGCGCCTCGAGACCGACCCCGCACGGAGGATCAGGTTCGAGCGTCCCGCGCTGGAGGCCGTGCGCCAGGGTCTCTTCGGGGCGGCCAACCTTCCGGGCGGCACCTCGGCGGGCATCTTCGATGACTTCCCGGCCAACCTGCGGGTGCACGGCAAGACGGGTACCGCGCAGCTTGCGGGCAAGGGCGACTCCTCCTGGTACGCCGGCTACGTGCCCGGGGGTGACCGCCCGATCGTGGTGGTGGCCACGGTGGAGCAGGGCGGATTCGGTGCCGAGCGCGCCGCCCCCATAACCTGCCGGATCATGGCCCAGTGGTACAACGTCGACAGCGGGTGCTCTGGTGGCGCCACCACCTCGGACTGACGCCCCCGCACTGGGCGGCGTGATCGACGCCCCCCAACCGTCCCCCTCGCTGGGTGCGGCGCTGCGCCTGCCCTTCGACCCGCTGCTGGCGCTGGCCGTGGTGGGCCTGGCCGTGTGCTCGCTGGTGGCGGTGCAGGCCTCCTCGCCGGGCGAGCTGGGCTCCTACTACGTGGTCCGCCAAGCCGCCTACTTCGTGCTGGGGCTCGTGCTGGCCGTCGCGGTGAGCCGGGTCGACTACTCGCGCCTGCGCGAGCTGAAGTACGGCCTGTATGCGCTGCTCATCCTCTCGATCGTCGCGGTGCTGATCTTCGGCTCGGTCTCGCGGGGCTCGCGCCTGTCGATCGAGTTTCCCTTCTTCTCCTTTCAGGCCTCCGAGCTGGGCAAGCTCCTGCTCGTGGTGGTGCTGGCGGCCTTCCTCACGGACCGCTCGCGCCGCCTGGACGACCGCGACACCACCGCGCGGACGCTGCTGCTGGCCCTGATCCCCGCGGCGGTCGTGATGATCGCTCCGGACCTTGGCTCGGCCACCGTCTACGTCGTGGTGGCCGTCGCGCTGCTGTTCCTGGTGGGTACGTCGTGGAAGCACTTCGCCGCGCTGGGAGCGCTGATGGTCACCGCCGTCACGCTCGTGCTGGTGGCGGCCCCTGCGGTGGGGATGACCGTGCTCGAGGACTACCAGAAGGAGCGCCTGACGGCCTTCCTGGAGCCCTCGGCCGACCCCGCCGACGCGGGCTACCAGCAGGCCCAGTCTCAGGTCGCCATCGGCTCGGGTCAGAGGACCGGCCGGGGCGAGCAGGCGACCCAGACGCGCCTGGACTTCCTGCCCGAGGCGCGCACCGACTTCATCTTCGCCGTGGTCGGCGAGGGTTGGGGCTTCGTGGGCGCCGGGCTGGTGCTCGCGCTGTACGCCCTGCTCATCTGGCGGGGCATCCGGGTGCTCACCATGGCCAAGAACCTCTTCGGCGCGCTGATCGCCGGGGGCATCGTGGCCATGCTGCTGTACCAGGTCTTCATCAACGTCGGCATGAACGTGGGGATCATGCCCATCACCGGGATCGCCCTCCCCCTCATGACCTACGGGGGCTCATCGGTGATCTCCAATCTCCTGGCCGTCGGCCTGCTGCAGTCGATCTACGCGCAAGGGCGCGAGGCGAGTGCTCGCAAGGGCAGGGTGGCGGCCGCCTGACGCGAAGGGACATCCTGTGAACAAGCAAGTGCTCGTCAGCGTCGATCGCGGGGAGACCCGCGTCGCGCTGCTGGAGGCCGACAACAAGGACAGTGGCTCGACCGCCGGCCGGCGCAAGAGCAAGGCCAAGGACCCGGCCGCCGGCTTTCGCGTGGCCGAGCTCTACCTGGAGCGCCGCGGCAACCGCTCCATCGTGGGCAACATCTACAAGGGCAAGGTCGACAACGTCCTGGCCGGCCTGGAGGCCGCCTTCGTGGACATCGGCCTGGACAAGAACGGCTTTCTGCACGTCGACGAGATCGTGCTGCCGGGGGTGGAGACGCCGCGCCGCGGGCGGGGCTCGGGCAAGGAGGCCGGCAAGAAGATCACCGACCTGCTCAAGCCGGGCCAGGAGGTCGTCGTCCAGGTGGTCAAGGATCCCCTCAAGACCAAGGGCGCGCGCCTGTCCATGGAGCTGACCATCGCCGGGCGCTACATGGTCTACGCGCCCACCGGCGAGGGCGTGGGCGTGTCCAAGCGCCTGGAGGACAAGGAGCGCGATCGCCTGCGCAAGGAGGCCAAGTCCCTCGACTTGCGCGGGGGAGGGGCGATCATCCGCACGGCTGCGCACGGCGCCAAGCGCGCCGACTTCGAGCGCGAGATCCTCTACCTGGACAGGCTGCACAGCGTGCTCGAGCAGCGCGTGAAGGAGTCCCCGGCGCCGGCGCTGGTCTTCCAGGAGGCCGACCTGTCGGTGCGCGTGGTCCGCGACGTGTTCTCGGCCGACTTCGATCGGGCCGTCGTCGACGATCCCAAGCAGCACCAGCGCCTGACCTCCTTCTTCTCTCGCACGGCGCCCGAGCTGGTCGATCGGGTGGAGCTGTGGGAGGACCCCAAGGAGTCCCTCTTCGAGGCCTACGGCGTGGAGGAGGTCATCGACGGGGTCATGAGCAAGCGGGTGGATCTCCAGTCGGGCGGCTACCTGATGATCGACTACGCCGAGGCCCTGACGGTCATCGACGTCAACTCGGGCTCGTTCGTGGGGCGGGGCAAGCAGGCCCGCCTGGAGGACACCATCACCAGGACCAACCTGGAGGCCGCCGAGGAGGTGGTCAACCAACTGCGCCTGCGCGACATCGGCGGCATCATCGTCATCGACTTCATCGACATGGCCCGCGCGCGCAACCGTGACGCCGTGCTCAAGACGCTGCGCAAGGCGCTGGCCGAGGACCGCACAAAGACCTACACCGCGGAGATCTCCCGGCTCGGACTGGTCGAGATGACCCGTCAGAACGTCACCGAGGGCGTGCGCGAGGTCATGTCGCGCCCGTGCCCCACCTGTGATGGGGAGGGCATCATCCGCTCGGAGGAGACCATCGCCATCGACTTCGAGCGCCGCCTGCGCGAGATGGCGGCCAGGACGCGCAGGAAGGCCATCCAGGCCTATTTGGTGCGCATGAACCCGCGCGTCAGCTCGCAGTTCACCGGCGACGGCGCTCGGGTGCTCCACCAGCTCGAGCAGGATACGGGCAAGACCTTCCACTTCGAGGGCTCGGAGGGCCTTCCGCTCGACCACTTCGAGGTGCTCATGGAGGGCACCTGCGAGGAGGTCGAGGAACGCGCCGTCCCCTTCAGGGAGGGCGACGAGGTGCTCGTGCAGATCGTCGAGCCCCACATGTACGAGGTCGACGACGCGGTGGCCAAGATCGACGGCTACATCATCTCGGTGGTGGGCGGCGGCGCCTACGTGGGCGAGAAGCACCTCGTGCGCATCGAAGAGGCGGGGCGCACCGCGGCCACCGCTCAGCTCGTGGACGCGCCGCCCAGGGCGGACGGCGCCGACGATGGCGTAGACTCCGGCTCCCGGCGCCGCGGCCGCAGAGGCGGGCGGGGCCGTTCCCGCGCCACTGCCTGACATGTACGCGATCGTCAAGACCGGAGGCAAGCAGTACCGCGTCGAGGAGGGAGACACCCTCCTCGTGGAGCGCTTACGCGCCGACCAGGGCGCCACCGTCCAGCTCGAGCCCCTGCTCCTGGCCGGCGAGGCGACGGTCTTCGACCGAGAGGGTCTGGACCGGGCCAAGGTCTCGGCTCGGGTGGTCGGCCACGAGCGCGGCGACAAGATTCGCGTGTTCAAGTTCAAGCCCAAGCGCGGCTACAAGCGCACCAAGGGCCATCGCCAGGAATTGACCCGTCTCGAGATCACCGAGCTGGCCCCCGGGGACGACTCATGACAACGACCAACGGAGCTCGTCGTGGCGCATAAGAAGGGGCTGGGCTCCAGTCGCAACGGCCGCGACTCCAACGCCAAGCGCCTGGGGGTCAAGGTCTTCGCCGGACAGGTCGTCACCGGCGGCGAGATCATCGTTCGCCAGCGCGGCAGCCGCTTCAAGGCGGGTGCCGGCGTGGGCATGGGGCGGGACGACACGCTCTATGCCCGCGACGCGGGCACGGTGACCTTCACCACCGGCCGGCGCGGGCGCGTCGTTTCGGTGGCTCCAGCTCCGGCCCCGGCCGCTGGCGAGTAGTGGACCCCGGCCTTTTGGTCCGCGCGATCGGCGCCGGGCGCGTTGCGCTCGGGGCGGCGTTCGTCGCGCGGCCTGAGCTGGCCGCTGCGTGGCTCGGGAGGGTGGCCTCGAGGGCCGACGCGGGCATCGCGCTGCGCGCCTTCGGGGCGCGCGACCTGGTGCTCGGCGGCCTGACCCTGCACACCGCGAGCAACGCGACCGTCGCGGCGCGGATGCAGATCGCCGGCATCGCGGTCGACGCGGCCGATCTCGCCGCCACGCTGGCCGCCCGTCGCTCGGTGCCCGCCACCGGCGTGGCGCTCATCGCGCTGCTGGCCGGCGGCGCCATCGCCGGCCAGGTCGTGGCCATCCGCGGACTGCGCTCCTCCCCGGTCGCCGACGCGCCGGGCACCCCTGGGCCGCTGGCGCCCGCCGCCTGACCCGGTCCGGGGCGACGGCTCAGCTCGGCTGGGCGACCGGACGGACCAGGATCTCGTTGACGTCGACGTGGGGCGGCTGCTCTACGGCGTAGAGCACCGCCCGCGCGATGTCGTCGGGGTGCAGCGCGTTCTCGGGGCGCTGCTCGAAGAAGGGGGTGTCGACCATGCCCGGCTCGATACAGGTCACCCGCACGCCGGAGTCGGCGAACTCCTGGCGGGCGGACTCCGCCATCGCGGTCACCGCGTGCTTCGTGGCGCTGTACAGCGAGCCCAGAAGCGCGCGGCGCCCGGCGACCGAGCTGGTGATCACCAGGTGGCCGGTGCTGTCGCGCAACGCGTCCATCGTCGCGCGGATGGTGTAGGCCACGCCCAGCACGTTGGTCAGCACCATGGAGCGCCACAACTCGGGCGTCTCGTTCTGGAAGCCGCGGGTGGCGCCGAAGCCGGCGTTGGCGAAGGCCACGTCCAGGCGCCCGAAGGTGTCCAGGGTGCGCTGCACGAGCGCCTCCTGGCCCTCCCACTCGCCCACGTCGGTGGGGACCACCAGCGCGCGCTCCTCGCCGCCCAGCTCCTGGGCGAGGTCGCGCAACTCCTCCTCGCGGCGAGCGGCCAGCACCACCCGGTGGCCGGCCCGGGTGGCGTGGCGTGCGGTGGCGGCGCCGATGCCACTGGAGGCGCCGGTGATCAGGAACACGGGGTCGTCGGCCATGGGGAGGGTCCTCGCTTCTGGGATCGGCTGCAGGCGAATCGGGACTACCCTCGTGCCCACCGTGCTGGCCGATCACGCGCGCATCTTCGTCCAGGCCGGCGGTGGGGGCGACGGCTCGGCCTCCTTCCGCCGAGAGGCCCACGTTCCGCGCGGCGGTCCCGACGGCGGGGACGGCGGCCACGGCGGCGATGTGGTGCTGGTCTGCGACGACTCGCTGCGCGACCTGCAGTCGTTCAAGCGCCGCGCGCACTACAGGGCCCGGCGCGCCGGCCATGGGCAGGGCTCCCAGCGCCACGGGGCCGACGGCGAGACGCTGGAGGTGCGCGTGCCTCCGGGGACCCAGGTCACCCTGGCCGACGGGACCGTGCACGACCTCGTCGCTCCGGGTCAGCGCGTGGTGGTCGCGCGGGGGGGAGCCGGCGGGCGGGGCAACAGGCGCTTCGCGGGGCCCGTGCGCCAGGCCCCGCGCTTCGCCGAGCGAGGCCTGCCCGGCGACGAGAACTGGATCGAGCTGCGTCTCAAGCTGCTGGCCGACGTCGGCCTGGTCGGCCTGCCCAACGCGGGTAAGTCGTCGCTGCTGGCCCGCCTCACCCGTGCGCAGCCCAAGGTGGCGGGTTATCCGTTCACCACGCTGGCGCCCGTGCTGGGGACGTTGGAGGGCGAGGAGCGCCAGCTGGTCCTGGCCGACATCCCCGGCCTCATCGAGGGGGCCAGCGCGGGTGCCGGGCTCGGTCACGACTTCCTCGCCCACGTCGAGCGCACCGCGCTGCTGGTCCACGTCCTCGACCTCGCGCCCGCGGACGGCAGCGACCCGACGCGCAACCACGCCACGGTGGAGGCCGAGCTGGCCGCGCACGACCGGCGTCTGGCGGCGCTCCCCCGGCTCCTGGCGCTGAGCAAGTCCGACCTGGTTCCGGCGGAGGCGGCCGCGCGTGTGGCCGCCACGTGGCGCGAGCGGCTGGGCGATGCCGTCCCCGTCGCGGTGGTCTCGGCGGCCACCGGCCAGGGTCTCGAGGAGCTGGCCGCGCTGCTGCTGCGCAGCGCGCCCCTGCACGAAGCGCATCCTGTGCTGCCGGGCGGCGAGCCCGAGGCGCTGGCCGAGCATCGCGTGTTCCGCCCCGCCGCCGGCCGGGGCTTCGCGGTGCAGCGCGGCGGCCAGGGCCTCTGGCGGGTCACCGGTCCGCAGGTCGAACGCCTACTGGCCCGCCACGACCTCGACAACGAGGATGCCCTGGCTCACGTCGAGCATCGTCTGGGACGCATGGGCGTCATCCGTGCGCTACAGGAGCGCGGCTTCGAGCCCGGCGACGACGTGGAGATCGCCGGCGTGATCTTCGAGCTGGACCCGGGGTAGGGCAGCGCGAAGCGCAAGCGGGGTGCCTACGCGCTCCCGACAGCGCGCGAGGGCACCTCGCCCCACAGCTGCTCGAGGCGGTAGAAGTCGCGCGCCTCGGGCACAAAGACGTGCACGACCACGTCGAGGTAGTCCATGAGGATCCAGCGGGCCTCGCCCAGCCCCTCGACGCGGCGGGGGATGAGCCCGTAGCGGTCCTTGAGGCCCTGGTACACGGCGTCGTGGATGGCCTTGGTCTGGCGGTCGGTGTTGCCCGAGCAGATCAAGAAGAAGTCCGTGTAGCCCAGTACCTCGTGGACCTCGAGCTCCCGGATGTCGATGGCCTTGCGGTCGGCCGCCAGTTCGGCGATGGCCCGGGCCAGCTCCTGGGGGGCCAGGGACGGCTGGTCGGTGATGCGCTGTGCGCCTGCGTTCATGCGTTGGGGTTTCCCACCTGGTCGTGTGGACGGTAGAGCCCCCGGGCCTCGATGCGCTCGGCCACCGCCCCGGGGACGAGGTAGCGGACCGGCCGCCCGTCGGCCACCCGCCCGCGCACCGCGCTGGACGAGATGTCCAGGCGCGGCATGTCGAAGAACGCCACGCGGTCGGCCGCGCCGAGGGAGGTGAGGCGGTCGGAGATGTCCTGCCGGCCGGCGCCGGAGCGCTCGGCCACCGCAAGGGTGGCCAGCCCCAGCACCGCCTCCGGCTCGCGCCAGGTCGGCAGGCTGAGGGCCATGTCGCCGCCCACGATGAAGGTCAGCTCGTCCTGCGGGGACCGGTCATGCAGGACCCGCAGGGTATCGACCGTGTAGGACGCCCCTCCGCGCTCGATCTCCAGCGAGCAGACGCCGAGGCGCTCGTCGTCGCCCGCGGCCAGGCGGCACAGCTCGAGGCGCTCCCGCGGGCCGGGATCGGCCTCGGATCGCTTGTGGGGCGGGGTGGCCACCGGCAGCAGCAGCACACGGTCGAGGCGGAGTTGGGCCCACGCCTCCTGCGCGCAGACCAGGTGGCCGAGGTGCGGCGGGTTGAAGGTACCGCCGAGCAGCCCCAGACGCACGGGTCTCCCGGTGCGGTCAGGACCGTACGTGGCCGTCGCCTTCGACCACGTACTTGAACGTGCACAGCTCGCGCACGCCGATGGGCCCGCGGGCGTGCAGCTTCTGGGTGGAGTTGCCGATCTCCGCGCCCATGCCGAACTCGCCGCCGTCGGTGAAGCGCGTGGAGGCGTTGACGTAGACGCATGCGGCGTCGACGCCGAGCTGAAAGGCGCGCGCGGCGGCGGTGTCGCGGGTGACGATGGCCTCGGAGTGCCCGGAGCCGTGGTGGTTGACGTGGGCGATGGCCTCGGTTGCCGAGTCGACGACCTTGATGGCCATGGTCAGCGCCAAGTACTCGAGCGGCCAGTCCTCGTCGGTGGCCTCGAGCAGGCCGGGGTCGATGGCCCTAGCGCGTTCGTCGCCGCGCAGCTCGACCCCCGCCGCGCGCAGGGCGGCCGTCACGCGGGGCAGGAAGGCCGGGGCCGCGTCGGCGTGCACGAGCAGCTTCTCGGCCGCGTTGCACGTTCCCGGGCGCTGGACCTTGGCGTTCACCGTGATGGCCAGCGCGTCGTCGAGGTCGGCGCCGGCGTCGACGTAGACGTGGCAGTTGCCCGAGGCGGCGTAGATGACCGGGACGGTGGCCACCTCCCTGAGGGCTGCCTTGAGGCCCTCGCCGCCGCGGGGGAAGATGAGGTCCACGACGCCGTCCTGAGTGGCGAGCTCGCCCAGCTCCGCGCGACCGCCACCGGCCACCAGGCCGACGGCGCCGGGGGGCACCCCGGCCTCCAGGGCGGCCTCCTGGGCGATGGCGGCCAGCACGGCGTTGGAGTGGGCCGCCGAGGACGATCCGCGCAGCACGATGGCGTTGCCCGACTTCAGGCACAGTGCGGCGGCGTCGATCGTGACGTTGGGCCGTGCCTCGTAGACGACGGCGACCACGCCGAAGGGCACCCGCACGCGGCGCACGTCGAGCCCGTTGGGCAGGCGGTGGCCGTCGAGCACCTCGCCGACCGGGTCGGGCAGGGCAGCGATGGCCCTCGTGGCCTGGGCGACGTCGGCCACGCGGCGGGCGTCGAGGGCGAGGCGGTCAAGCAGCGCGGCACTCAGCCCGGCCTCGCGCCCGGCCTCGAGGTCGCGCGCGTTGGCGTCGACGACCTCCTCGCTGCGCAGCACGAGGGCGTCGGCGATCGCGCTCAGGGCACGGTCCTTTGTGGCGCTCTGCAGGCTCGCGAGCGTGCGCGAGGCGTCGCGGGCGGCGAGGCACACGTCGGCGACAGAGCGCGCGGCCGGGGGATGTCGCCGCGGTGGAGCCGCGGTGGGTACGGGGGCGAAGCCATCCTGGGCCATGGCGTCGAAGGGTACGCCAGGGGACGGGCTCAAGCGACCGGGTCCTCCCAGCGCACCTCGGTGAAGTGGGCAAACCGGCGTCGGTGCAGTGCCTACACCAGCACGAAGTAGTCGCGATGCACGGCCTCCTCGGTGGCGCGAGGCAGCAGCTCGCGTACCTGGGCGGACTTGAGCCCCTTGACGCGGTGCAGCTCGGCGGCGGTGTAGTTGGTGATGCCCTTGCCGATGACCGTGGCCCCCTCGGCGATGCGTACCGCGTCGCCGGCGGCAAAGCCGCCGCGGACGTCGGTGATGCCCACGGGCAGCAAGGAGGTGCCGCCCTCGCGCAGCGCCCGGGCTGCACCGGCGTCGACGACGACCGTGCCGTGGGCGGGCTTGGCATAGCGCAGCCAGAGCTTGAACGAGCCATAGCGCGCGGGGCGGGGCGGGAAGTGGGTGCCGATCGGCTCGCCGTCCAGTGCCCGGCCCAGCGCGCCCTCCTCGAGGCCGCTGCAGATCGTGGCCGGGATCCCGGCAGCGGTGGCCATCTCGGCGGCCACCACCTTGGAGCGCATGCCCCCCGAGCCCAGCATCGAGGTCTCGTGGCCGATGCGCAGGTCGCTCAGCGCCTCGAAGTCGGTGACCTTCTCGACCAGGCGGGCACCTGGGTCGGTGCGCGGGTTGGCGGTGTACAGCCCGTCCGTGTTGGTAAGAAGCACGAGCAACTCGGCGCCGATGAGGATGGCCACCTGGGCGGCCAGAAAGTCGTTGTCGCCGAAGGAGATCTCGTCGGTGGCCGTGGTGTCGTTCTCGTTGATGACCGGCACCACCCGCCAGTCCAGCAGCTTGCGCAGGGTCTGGCGCGCGTTGAGGTAGTGGGTGCGCGCGCTGAGGTCGAAGAAGGTCAGCAGCACCTGTGCGGTGGTCAGGCCGTGCCCGCGCAGCAGCTCGTCGTAGACGCGGTAGAGCTTGCCCTGGCCCACGGCGCTGGCCGCCTGCAGCTCGTCGATGGCCCGGGGACGCAGCGGGAGCTCCAGCGCGCGCATGCCCCGGGCGATGGCCCCGCTGGTGACCACCACCAGCTCGTCGCCGCGCTCGTGGCGCGCGGCCAGCTCCCCGCAGACGGCCTCGAGGATCTCCGTGCGCGGGGAGCCGTCGTCGCGGGCGACGATGGAGGACCCGAGCTTGACGACCGCGCGCGCCATGGCCGGCGCCAGCTTAGGGGCGGCGAAGGCGATCTACTGGACGACGGGCGCTCAGCAGCAGAGCTCGCCATGCCAGCCGGCGTAGGCGATGAGCTCGTCGCGCTCGAGAAGCGGAATTTCGTAGCTCTCGGCGGCCCGCACCACGCGCCGCGTCTTTCTGCGGTCGAGCGGGTTCTCGCAGTCCAGCAGCGCCACCGGGCGGACGTACTGGGCCCGGAACCCGTGCTCGCACTCGACGATCCTTCCCCAGGCCACCACTGCGCCCCAGACGGCCTCGGGCGCGGGGAGATCCGGCTCCTCGGGGAGGGTGTAGTAGCCCGAGAACCCGCAGCGGCAGTCGCGCGAGGGGGCCTCGTGGCCCCGTACCGCGTGGCACCTCGCGGGCCCGGCACGTTCCGTGGGCCACGGTGACGGGGGTGTGCGCGGAGCGATCAGCGTGAGCGCGGGGTTGGGAACGAAGCGACCGGCGACGAAGATGCCGGAATAGAGCCCGCCCTTGCGCGACCCCCACCGGCGGAAGCCGACGAGCGGCTGGGCCACCGGCTCGGCAGTCACGTCCGGACCGGCTCCGGACGGGGCGGGGCCGGCGCCGGCTCCGGCAGGGGCGCCCGTACGGGCTCGGGACGCTCTGTCTCGCGGATGGGCTTGCCGATGTCTCCCATGGGACCCTGCATGCTATGGCAGGCGGAGCCGCCCCTGGCCTGCCGTGGCCATAAATGGAGCTGACGGGGCTCGAACCCGTGACCTTCGCGCTGCCAGCGCGACGCTCTCCCAGCTGAGCTACAGCCCCAAGAAGAAACGGTCAGACGCCATGCTACAACCTGTCGCTGATCGTTCCCGAGACGCGGTCGCCGATATAGGAGTGCGTCGTCACCGGCGCGGGATGAACTCGGGGATGTCGAACTCCCCGGTGGGCACGTCGTCACGACCGGTCACCGACGCCGGACGCTCACGCGCGCCGCGGCTGGCGGCGACCTCCCCCTCGGGCGGCGGATCGGGGTCCAGCTGTGCGGACAGGGCGCCGTGCGCCGTCCTGACGTCGCGCAGCAGGCGCTCGGCGTTGATGCGCAGGGAATCTCCCAGCGCGCGCAGGTTGTCGCTCAGCTCGGTGCCCTCGCCAAGCACCTCGCGCGCGGCCGCGCGCGCGTCTGACAGCGTCGCGCGTACCTCGTCCCGGGTCTCCTCGCGCAGGCGGGTGGCGTCGGCCAGCGCGCGGTCGCGGGTGCTGGTGGCCTCACGCTCGGCCTCGGCGCGGAGGCGTTCGGCCTCCTCGTCGGCGGTGGCGATCGTCTCGAGCGCCCGCTGCTCGGCCTCCGCGCGCATGCGCTGGACCTCCTGCTCGACGCCCTTGCGCGTGCGGGCCGCCTCCTCGAGGATCTCCCGGGCCTCCGCCTCGGCGGCCTGCACACGCAGGTCGCAAGCCCGGTCGGCTTCGGCGATGCGTTCCCGCGCGCGGCGCTCGGCCTCGCCGCGCACCTCCTCCGCGGCGTGCTCGGCCGCCTCGACGATCCGCGCGACGCGGCTGGGAAGGCCCTGAGGATCGGTCATGGGCGCAGGAGGCTACGCACCGCGCTGGCACGTTCGCGCAAGAACGCGCTCAGCCCGGCCGGCCCGGCCGCCCGGGCCGCCAGCTGCCCGCCTAGACTCGGGCGCGTGGCCGAGGAGCTGCGCTACGACCCCCAGGAGATCGAGCCGCGCTGGCAGCGCGTGTGGGCCGACGAGCACACCTGGGAGGTACCCAACGACCTGCCCGCGGGCGTGGACGCCTCCTACGTCCTGGAGATGCTGCCCTACCCCAGCGGGGAGCCCCACATCGGCCACCTCAAGGTCTACTCGGTGGGCGACGCGGTGGCCCACTTCCATCGCCGGCGGGGGCGGCGGGTGCTGCATCCCATGGGCTACGACGCCTTCGGTCTGCCGGCCGAGAACCACGCGATCCGCACCGGCCGGCATCCGCGCGAGTCCACCGACGCGGCCATCGCCGCCTTTCAGCGCGAGTTCCGCGCCTGGGGGATCTCCATCGACTGGACGCGCGAGTTCGGCACCCACGAGCCGCGCTACTACCGCTGGACGCAGTGGATCTTCCTCAAGCTGCTGGAGCGTGGCCTGGCCTACCGCCGGGAGGCCGCGGTCAAATGGTGCCCGGTCGACGCCACCGTGCTGGCCAACGAGCAGGTCGTCGACGGGCGCTGCGAGCGCTGCGGCGCGGAGGTGGAGACCCGCCAGCTCGAGCAGTGGTTTCTGCGCATCACCGACTACGCCGACCGGCTGCTCGACGACCTCGGCTCGATCGCGTGGCCCGAGCACGTCAAGCGCATGCAGCGCAACTGGATCGGTCGCAGCACGGGGGCGGAGGTCACCTTCCGCTGCGAGGAGCTGGGCGTCGACTACCCCGTGTTCACCACCCGGCCCGACACGCTGTTCGGCGCCACCTTCTTCGTGATGGCCCCCGAGCACCCCGACGTGCTGCGCCTGGCCGCGGGGACCGAGCAGGAGGAGGCGGTGCGCGAGTACGTCAACAGCGCCGCCGGCGGCTCGGCGGAGGAGCGCGGCGACGCCGAGCGGGCCAAGACCGGCGTGCCGCTGGGGCGCACGGTGACCAACCCCGTCAACGGCGAGCAGCTGCCGATGTTCGTGGCCGACTACGTGCTCATGGAGTACGGCACGGGCGCGATCATGGCGGTGCCCGGCCACGACGAGCGCGACTTCGCCTTCGCCTCCGCCTACGGGCTGCCCGTCAAGCGGGTGGTGGGCGGCGGCGAGGAGCTGCCCCACGTGGGCGACGGGCCGCTGGTGGACTCCCATCCGGACTTCGACGGGCTGCACAACCGCGAGGCCCTGGAGCGCATCGTGGCGTGGCTCGACGGCCAGGGGCGCGGGCGCGCCTCGGTCAACTACCGCCTGCGCGACTGGCTGGTCTCACGCCAGCGCTACTGGGGGTGCCCGATCCCGGTCGTGTACTGCGATGCGTGCGGCATTGTGCCGGTACCCGCCGAGCAGCTGCCGGTGGAGCTGCCCGACGTGCGCGACTACGCCCCCCAGGGCCGCTCGCCGCTGGCCGCCGCCGAGGACTGGGTACGCACCTCGTGCCCGTCGTGCGGGGGCGAGGCGCCGCCCGAGGACGAGGCGTTCGCGGGCCACTCGGGCGACGAGCGGCTCGTGAGCTCCGGCGAGTTCACCGGGATGCCCTCACCCGAGGCCAAGCAGGCGATCACCGACTGGCTCGACCGCGAGGGTAAGGGGCATG
>DASZCY010000059.1:0-3796 GCA_035942615.1 Solirubrobacteraceae bacterium
CCGTGGCCGTGGCCGCCCTGAACGCCGGGGTGCCTGCCCTGCGCGCCGCCGCGCTTACCCCGGCGACCACCGCCGGGTCGGCGAGCGCGGCGGTGCGACGCCGGCGGTGGGCCTGGTGGTGGCGCCTGCACCGGGCCGCCGCCCGGCGTGGGCTGCGCCCCACGCCCTGACGTCCACAGCGGGTGCCGTCCCGGGAAGCCTTCGCGGCTCAGAGGTCGGGGCGAGTCAGCACGGCAGCGTGGGGCGCTCCCTGGCCACCTGCCGCCAGCCGACGCAGGAAGCGGGGCGTCACCGGTGGATGGGCCACGCCGAAGGGAATGGCGTAGGGCCGCGTGCCACGCTGCACCCGAAACCCCGCCGTGACCAGCATCTGCCGGTGACCGGCCACGTTGGGCAGCCACCACTGGCAGAGCTTGGGGTCGGCCATGAGGCGCGCCCCGGGGAGGCGCGGATGGCGCACGCTCAGCCCGAGGTCGATGGATTCCGCGGACACGAAGCAGCCGTCGCAGACCGAGCGGATGGCCTCCAGCGCCCGGATCGGCTCTCGCAGGTGCAGCATGAGGCTGCCGCACACCACGACGTCGAAGGTTCCCACCACCTCGGGTGACAGGTCGTATGCGCTGAGCTCCAGCTTCTGGACCGACGAGCCCAGCAGCCTGCGGGCCACCTCGAAGCCGTGGCCCTTCTCGCCGGCGAACTGAGCCAGTCCCGCCGGACCATGCCCGCGCATGCGAGCCGGCCAGTCCCAGTCTCGATGATCGGCTAGGTCGGTCGCCACGACCTCTCGTGCACCCCGGCGCTCGAGTTCGAAGGCGAGAAAGCCATCGTAGGTGCCCACGTCCAGGCAGCGTTTGGCGCGTACGTCGGGGAGGAGCATCCGCCCTACGACCGGGCGCAGGTCGAACCATCCCGGGGTGGCGCTGCCGTCGGGCAGGTCGATCGTGTGGTACCACAACGCCACGTCGGCGACGTCCCGGGCGATGTCTGTCGGGGCGGAGGCGCTCACGGAGGGCGACTCTAGCCGCGCACCGCGCCCCCCGCCTGACGTCCCCGCCACCCGCGCCGTACGCTGGCGCCGATGTCCACCCCGTCCCCCGCTCTCGGGGAGCAGACGCTGCTCGACCGCGCGGCCGCGGCGGGCGTGCACCGCCTGGCCCTCCCCACGCCCTTCGCGGTTGGACGGGTCAGCTGCTGGCTCATCGAGGATGAGCCGCTCACCCTGGTGGACACGGGGCCCAACTCGGGCAAGGCTCTCGACGCCCTGGAGCGGGGCCTGGCCCACCACGGCCGCCGCGTGGAGGACCTCGAGCGCATCGTGCTCTCCCACCAGCACCTCGACCACATCGGCCTCTGTGACATCCTGGCCCGCCGCTCGGGCGCGGAGGTCTGCTCGCTGGCCGCCCTGGCGCCCTGGCTGGCGCGCTACGGCGAGGAGATGGAGGCCGGCGACGCCTACGCCGAAGCGCAGATGCGCCGCCACGGCATCTCGGCCGACGTGACGCGCGCGCTGCGCGCGGTGGCGCGGGTCGCGCGCGGCTGGGGCTCGCGTGCGGAGGTCACCCGCGGGCTTGTCGACGGCGAGGCGCTTGCGTTCGCCGGGTGCACGCTGCGGGTGCACCACCGCCCGGGACACTCACCGTCGGACACGATCCTCCACGACGAGCAGCGCGGCGTGCTGCTGGGCGGCGACCACCTGCTGCGCCACATCTCCTCCAATCCGCTGCTGTCCCGGCCACTGGACGGCGACGCCGGCAAGGAGCGTCCGCGCGCGCTGTTGACCTATCTCGACTCGATGCGCGCCACCCAGGCCATGGAGGGCGTCGACGTGGTCCTGCCCGGCCACGGCGAGCCCTTCGACGACGCCGGGGCCCTGGTCGAGGAGCGCTTTCGCATGCACGCCAGGCGCGCCGACAAGATCCTGGGCCTGGTCAGCGAGCGTCCGCGCACGGCCTACGAGGTCGGCCAGGAGCTGTGGGGCGAAGTCGCGCTCACGCAGGCCTACCTCTGCCTCAGCGAGGTGCTGGGCCACGTCGACCTCCTGGTGCGCGACGGGCGCGTGCGCGAGGAGGAGGACGCGCAGGGCGTGGTGCACCTGACCGCGGTGTGAGGGACCCTTCTGGCCGGCGGCCACCGCCTGTCTGAGCGTGCCCGGCCGGACGGTACCCTCGCAGCGGATGACCGCGGGGGAGTACCTGGCCGGTGGCGTCCCGGCGCTGGCCACCATCGCCGCCTGCCTGCTGGCGGCCGAGCTGGTGCGCCGCCGGCGCCTGGAGCACCTCGCAGGTGCGCCCGCCGCGCTCGCCTTCGCGGTGGCCGCCACCGCGGCCCTGACGGCCGTGCAGCTCGTCCCCGGCGCGCTGGGGCTGCTCTCCCCGGTGGGCGCACTGGTCGCCGCCGCGGTGCTGGTGGCGGGCGCCTGGCGACTTCCGCCCGTGCGCGCCGCCGGACCGGCGCAGCCCTCACCGCCGGGACCGCCCTCCCGGCGGCTGTCCTGGGCGATCGCGATCGTCACCGCGGCGCTGGTGGGGGGCGGGATTCTCGGCTTCGTCTTCTACGAGAGCGCACGGGTGGTGGGCGCCATCGACGTCCTGAGCTTCCACGTCCCGGGGATGGTCGCGGCGCTGCAGGAGGGTTCGCTGTGGGGCGTCCACCAGTACCTGCCCCGCCTGGCGCACACCAACTACCCCCAAAACGGCGACCTGCTGTACCTCCACGCGCTGGCCCCCTTCGGCGACCTCACCTTCGTGCGCCACGTGTTCGTGCCGTGGCTGGGACTGACCGGCCTGGCCACCTACGCGCTGGCGCGCGAGCTGGCCGCACCATCGGCCGCCGCCACGCTGGCCGGCGTGGCGATCGTCGCGCTGCCGGCCACCGCGATCCCGGCCGCCGATGCGGGGATGCCCGACGCGGTCATGCTCTTCGGCTTCGCCGCGGGCGTGCTCTTCGGCCTGCGCCACGCGCGCGCGGGACGCACCTCGGACCTCGTGGTGGCCGGCGTGGCCCTCGGCCTTTCCTTGGGGACCAAGTGGTACGCGCTGACCAGCGTCGCGGCCGTGGTGGTGGTGTGGCTGCTCGCCCGCGCGCTGGCACGCCACCCGCGCGGTGCCCTGGCCCGTGAGGGCGCCCTGGTCGGCGGCCTGATCGCCCTGGCCGGGGGGTTCTGGCTGCTGCGCAACTGGGTGCTCACCGGCAACCCCCTGTTCCCGGTGCGCGTCGAGGTGCTCGGGCTGACCATCTTCGACGCCCCGCCCGACCGCGTCCGCGCCCTGGCCGGCTTTACGATCGCCGACTACCTGGGCGCCCCCGACGTCCTGGGGCGCTTCGTGGTGCCGGGCTGGAACGCCACGCTGGGTGGACTGTGGCTCGTGCTGGGGGTCGGGGCGCTGGCCGCCGCGGTGCCCGCCGCCCGCCTGCTGCGCGGCCGCGGAGGGCCGGACGCGGCCCAGCGTTCCCAGGGTGCTCGGGTACTCGCCCTGGCGGTCCTGGCAGTCCTGCTGGGCGTGGCCTACGCCCTGACGCCCTACAGCGCGCTGGGTCCGCCAGGCGCTCCCGTGCAGGTCGCCGTCAACGCCCGCTACGTCGTGCCCGCGCTGCTGGTCGCCGCCGCCGTCGTGGCTTGGGGCCTGGGACGCCTGGGTCGCGCGCGTGTGGTCGCAGAGGCGTTGCTGGCCGTGGTCGTGGTGGTCGCCGGCGCGCGAGCCTTTCCCCCGGGCCCGACGTCGTTCGCCGCGGCGCTGGTGCTGGTCGGCGGCGCGGTGGCGGCTCCCCGCGCGGCGCGCGGGGGCCGGGCTCGCGC
>DASZCY010000060.1:0-5138 GCA_035942615.1 Solirubrobacteraceae bacterium
CGGCGAACAGGATCTCTCCCCCCGGGTCGCGCTGCAGGATCGCGCTGCCCTGGCTCGGCAGCTGGGCGACGATCGCCGAGAAGATGATCAACGACATGCCGTTGCCGATGCCGCGCTGGGTGATGAGCTCGCCGAGCCACATGACGAGGAGGCAGCCGGTCGTGAGGCAGGTGACGATCAAAAAGACGGTGCCCGCGTTGAAGTTCTCGATCAGCGGGGTGCCCGCCTGCGCCGTGAACGAGCGGAACAGGAAGACGTAGCCGATGGCCTGGGCAAAGGCCAGGCCCACCGTGAGGTAGCGCGTGTACTGCGTGATGCGCGCCTGGCCGACCTCGCCTTCCTTTTGCAGCTTCTCCAGGGCGGGAACCACCACGGTGAGCAGCTGCAGGATGATCGAGGCCGTGATGTAGGGCATGATCCCCAGCGCGAAGATCGCCAGCTGGGACAGGCCGCCGCCCGAGAAGAGGTTGAGGAAGCCCAGGATCGAGCCGCCCTGGAACTGCTCTTGGACGGCTTCGATGGCCTCGGTGTTGACCCCAGGCGCAGGGACCTGCGAGCCCAGGCGGTACAGCGCCAGCATCGCTGCGGTGAACAGCAGCTTGCGGCGGATTTCCGCCACGGTGAAGGCGCTGAGGATGGTCGAGACCATGGGCCGGCGGCCCCCAGCCTAGGAGAGAGGCGTGGCCGCGGTGGCGGGGAGGGTCTGCGCGCTGCCCCCGGCCTCCTCGATGGCGGCGCGGGCCGACTTCGAGAACCCGTGGGCGTGCACGGTGAGGGCCTTGCTCAGGGCTCCTCGGCCCAGCACCTTGACCGGCACGTCGCTGGCCCTGACCAACCCGCGGGCGGCCAGCGTCTGCGGCGTGACCTCTGCGCCGGCCTCGAAGCGCGCCTCGAGGTCGCCCAGGTTGACCGGCTGGGTCTTGGTGCGGAAGCGCTCGAAGGGCATCGACTTCTTCATGTGCGGGCCACGCAGCTTGCGCATCCGCATGTGCACGGGCATCTGCCCACCCTCGAAGTTGGGCCGGGTCCTCGAGCCCGAGCGCGAGCCCGCGCCCTTCTGCCCGCGCCCGGACGTCTTGCCCGTGCCCGAGCCGTCGCCACGCCCCACCCGCTTGCGCGCCCTGCGCGAACCCGGCGCGGGCTGCAGGTTGTGCAGGCCGATGCGATCCTGGCTGTCGTCGCGCTCAGCCATCGGTCCTCACCAGGTGGCGAACCTTGTGCAGCATGCCCAGCGACTGGGGGGTCTCCTTGACCTCGACCGTGTGGCCGATGCGCCGCAGGCCCAGGGACCGCATGGTGGCCAGCTGCTTGCGGTCGGCCCCGTTGGTGGACTTCACCTGCGTGACCCTCATCCCGAGGCCTCCTCGGCGGAACGCTCCTCGCCGGCCTCGGGCGCTGCGGCGACCTCGCCGTTGGCAGGCTCACGACGGCTCAGCCCCAGGACGCGGTCGATGCTCAGGCCTCGCAGCCGGGCGACCTCCTCGGGGCGACGCAGGTCCTGCAGTCCGGCCACCGTGGCCTTGACCAGATTGATCGGGTTCTGCGAGCCCAGGGACTTGGACAGGATGTCGTGGATGCCGGCCAGCTCGAGCACGGCGCGCACCCCGCCGCCGGCGATGACGCCCGTACCCTCCGAGGCGGGCTTGAGCAGCACGCGCCCCGAGCCGAACACGCCCAGCGACTGGTGCGTGATGGTGGAGCCGTGCTTGGGCACGCGGAACAGGTTCTTCTTGGCCTGCTCGACGGCCTTCTGGATGGCCAGGGGCACCTCGTTGGCCTTGCCGTAGCCCACGCCGACCACGTCATGCTCGTCGCCGACCACCACCAGGGCGGTGAAGGAGAAGCGCCGGCCGCCCTTGACGACCTTGGCCACGCGGTTGATCTCCACGACGCGCTCCTGCAGATCGAGCCCGGCCGGGCTGACGGAGCGGTCGACGGGGACGTCGATGCTCATACGGCGAGACCTCCTTCGCGGGCGCCCTCGGCGAGGGCCTTGACGCGGCCGTGGTAGCGGTAACCCCCCCGGTCGAACACCGCGCGCTGCACGCCCGCGGCCTGCGCGCGCTCGGCCAGGAGCTTCCCGGCCTCGCTCGCCTGGTCGGTCGGCCCCAGGTCGCGCAGCGACGCCTCGGTCCACGACACGGAGGCCACGGTGTGGCCGGCCACGTCGTCGACGAGCTGGGCGAAGATGCCCCGGTTGGAGCGAAAGACGGAGATGCGCGGACGCTCGGGCGTTCCGTGCACCTTGGCGCGCACCCGCCGGCGACGGCGCAGGCGCTGGGCGGGCTTGGTCGAGAGGGTCACCCCTTGCCTCCCTCCGGTCGGCGCTCTCGAGCCGGTCGGCGGGCATCCAGCCCGCCTTGATCGCTTCGCTTCGCTTCGCTCACGCGCGCTTGCCCACCTTGCGGGAGATGTGCTCGCCCTCGTAGCGGATCCCCTTGCCCTTGTAGGGCTCGGGCGGGCGCTGCTCGCGGATGTTGGCGGCGATCTGGCCGACCTGTTGCTTGGAGCTGCCCTTGACCACCACACGGGTGGGCTGGGGCACCTCGAACTCGATCCCCTGGGGCGCTTTGACCTGCACCGGGTGCGAGTAGCCCAGCGCGAGCTCGAGGTCGGTGCCGCGCAGCTGCGCGCGGTACCCGACGCCCTGTAGCTCCAGGACGCGGGTGAAGCCGGTGGTGACGCCCTCGACCATGTTGGCCACCAGCGAGCGCGTCAGGCCGTGCAGTGCCCGATGCTCACCCCGTTCGGTGGGGCGGGTGACGACGAGCTGGCCGTCCTCCTGGGTGACGGTGATGTCGCGGGAGATCGCCTCCGAGAGCTCGCCGCGCGGACCGTTGACGCGGACCACGCCGGGATCGATGGAGACGACCACGCCGTCGGGCACCGGAATGGGCTTGCGGCCGATGCGGCTCATCGTGCTACCACACCTCCGCGACGACCTCGCCGCCCACGCCCGCCGTGCGGGCGTCGTGGCCGGTCATCACCCCGCTGGAGGTGGACATGATCACGGTGCCCATGCCGCCCTGCACCTTGGGCAGGTTGCCCGCGCCCGCGTAGTGCCGACGGCCGGGACGCGACGCGCGGCGCAGGCCGGCGATGGCCGACGTGCGGTCGGCCGTGTACTTCAGGCGGATACGGATGAGCTCGCCGGGATGCTCGGCGTTGGGCGCCTCGACGTCGAAGCCGTCGATGTAGCCCTGCTCGGCGAGGATCCTGGCGCACTCGCGCTTGAGCTTGGAGGCGGGCACCTCCACGGTCTCGTGGGCAGCCTGAATCGCGTTGCGAATCCGGGTCAGGAAGTCGGCGATGGGATCGGTGGTGGCGCTCACGGGGTCGGCTCAGGATCTTGCGGGGCTACCAGGAGGACTTGGTCATGCCGGGGATGAAGCCCTCGTGGGCCAGCTCCCGCAGGCAGATGCGACACACGCCGAACTTGCGAAAGACAGCGCGCGACCGGCCGCACCGGCGACACCGGGTGTATTCCCGGGTCTTGAACTTCGCGGGTCGCGCCTGGCGTACCCGCTGGGACGTCTTGGCCATGCTAGAGCTTTCCTCTCCGACGGGTCATCACTGCTGGTGTTCGCCGCGGGCCACGAAGGGCATGCCAAAGGCCTCCAGTAGCGCCTCGGCCTCCTCGTCGCCCTTGGCGGTGGTGGCGATCGTGATGTCCAGGCCGCGGACCTGGTCGATCGCGTCGTAGTCGATCTCGGGGAAGATGATCTGCTCGCGCACGCCCATGGAGTAGTTGCCCCGCCCGTCGAAGGAGGTGCGGCGCAGGCCGCGGAAGTCGCGCACGCGCGGGATGGCGACCGACAGCAGGCGGTCGAGGAACTCGTAGGCGCGGTCGCCGCGCAGGGTGACCGACACGCCCACGGGCATGCCCTCGCGCAGCTTGAAGGCGGCGATGGACTTGCGCGCGCGGCGGATGTTGGGCCTCTGGCCGGCGATGGTGGCCAGCTGCTGGGCGGCGTTGTCGAGCAGCTTCGAATCCGTCTTGGCCTCACCGACGCCCATGTTGAGCACGATCTTCTCGATCCGCGGGGCCTGCATCGGCGTGGTGTAGCCGAAGCGTTCGATCAGCGAGCCCTTGATCTCCGCCTCGTAGCGCTCCTTGAGACGAGCAGCCATCAGACCCGCTCCCCGCTGCGGCGACTGACGCGCACGCGCCGGCCGTCCTGAACGTCGATGCCCACCCTCGTGGGGCGGTTGTCGGCCGGGTCGATCAGCGCGACGTTGGACAGGTGGATGGAGCCCTCGGACTCGATGATGCCTCCGGCCTCGGCGGTGCCCGGGCGCGGGCGCTGATGGCGCTTGCGCATGTTGGCGCCCTCGACGACCACGCGCTCGCGCCCCGGATCGACCCGCAGGACCCGGCCGGTGCGGCCCTTGTCCTTGCCGGCCAGGATCATCACCTCGTCGTCACGACGGATGCGGGCGGGCATGGCTAGAGCACCTCCGGGGCGAGCGAGACGATCCGCATGAAGTTGCGCTCGCGCAGCTCGCGGGCGACCGGCCCGAAGATGCGCGTGCCGCGCGGGGAGTTCTGGGCGTCGATGATGACCGCGGCGTTCTCGTCGAAGGCGATGTAGGTTCCGTCCTCGCGCCCGAACTCCTTGCGGGTGCGAACGACGACGGCCTTGACGACCTCGCCCTTCTTGACCGTGCCGTTGGGCTGGGCCTGCTTGACGGTGGCGGTGATCACGTCGCCGATGCCGGCGTAGCGCCGTCGCGAGCCCCCCTGGATGCGGATGCACAGGATCTCGCGCGCGCCGGTGTTGTCGGCGACCTTGAGCCGGGTCTCGTTCTGGATCACTCCGCCCTCTCCAGCACTTCGACGAGGCGCCAGCGCTTCGTGCGCGAGAGGGGGCGGCTCTCGACCACGCGCACGCGGTCGCCCTCGTTGGCCTCGTTCCGCTCGTCGTGGGCGTGCAGCGTGGAGGTGGAGCGCACGATCTTCTCGTAGCGGCGGTGGCGGCGCGCGGCCTCGATGCGCACGGTGATGGTCTTGTCGGCCTTGTCGGAGACGACCCGGCCCTGCCGCACCTTGGGCGCTCCCGGGCTGGGCGGCGCGGCCGGTGGGGTGGGGGCCGGCGCCTCCGTGCGCTGGGCGCGGGCCTTCTCGCGCTCCTGGCCGC
>DASZCY010000061.1:0-9878 GCA_035942615.1 Solirubrobacteraceae bacterium
CTCCGAGGGCGCCCGGCGGCGCGGCGGCCCGGCCGGCGCCAGCGTGGGGCCCTTCCGTCTCGGCGTGCGTCTGGCCTTCAGCCGGCCCGCTCGCCTGGGCGGCACCGCGCTGGTCCTCGCCGTGTCCACCGGCGTGGTGACGCTCATGCTCGCCCTGGCCTCGCTGCTGGTCGAGTTGCGCGACGACCCCGCGGCGCTGGGCAAGCGCTACGAGGTCGCGGCGGTCCTCGATCCCGACCGTGTCGACGAGGTGCGCGACCTGCCCGGCGTGGCCGATGCCGCGGCGCGCTACGAGGTGCAGGCGGCCAGCTCCTTCCAGCTCGGCGCGACCTTCCGCCTCATCGGCTTCTCGGGCGACCACGTGCCCTTCGAAGCGCCGCCGCTGGCCGAAGGCCGGCGCCTGAGCACGCAGGCCGGCGGTCTACCCGAGGCCGAGATCGGCGTGGGCACCGCCGACGCGCTGGGGCTCTCGGTGGGGAGCGTGCTGGCCGCCCAGCTGCCCGACGGGGACGAGGCCCGCTTCCGGGTGGTCGGGCTGGTCCGTGCGCTGGAGAACAGCGGCCGGGTGGCCTACGTCGACCCGGGCCCGCTCGAGGACAGCGCGGACGAGCCCCAGGTGGCGGTGAAGGTGGCCGAAGGCGCCAGTCCCGCCGCGGTGCAGGGCAGGCTGCTCGACCTGGGCGCCGAGCCCCAGGACGTCGGCGCTGCGGCCCCCGACGAGGCCTCCTTCCTGGCCGTGCTGGCCGCGCTCCTGCGCACCGTCGCGGCGGTCAACGGCCTCGTGTGTCTCTACACGCTGGTGCAGACCCTGGCCCTGACCGCCCGCGAGCGGCGGGGCACCATCGCGGTCCTGCGCGCCACCGGCGCCACGCGGGGCCATGTCGCCCTGCTGTTGGGCGGCGTGGTGGCCGCCGCGGCGCTGCCCGCCCTCCTCGTGGGGCTGGCCCTCGAGCGCTGGGTGCTGGGTCCGCTCACGGCCGATCTGGCCGCCGGCTACGCCGACCTGGAGCTGGGCGCCGCGACCGTGCAGGCCCTCGCGGTCGCCGTCGGGGTGGCCCTGCTGGCCGCGGCGGCTGCCTGGTGGGTGGCGCGGCGGACCACCGCCGAGCCCGTCGTGGCGGGGCTGCGCGAGGAATGATCCCGCGCTCCTCAGCGCGCTGGGCGCGGGCCGCCTGCGTGCTCGCGGCGGTCCTCCTCGCCACGCTGCTCGGCGCCTGCGGCGGCTCACCGGAAGCCACCACCGGCCTGCCCGAGGAGGCCACCCGTGAGGCTACGCTGGTCGACCGCGATCGTGACGGCCTGCCCGAGCCGGGCCCCGGCGAGCCCCTGGTCGACCGCACAGGCGCGGCCGCGGCGGCGCCCACCGGCCAGGAGCTCGCGCGCGTGGGGCTGCTCACCGACCTGCACGTGCGCGACGAGGAGTCGCCCGCGCGGGCGACCTTCCTCGACCGCCTGGGCGGCACCCTCACCGAGGCCTTCCGCCCCCAGGAGGCCCTCAGCGCGCAGGTGGCCGACGCCGCGGTGCGCGCCCTCAACGCCCAGAGGCCGGACGCCGCGCTCGTCCTGGGCGACAGCGCCGACAACGCCCAGCGCAACGAGCTGGGCCTGGCGGGCCGGCTGCTCACCGGCGGGCGCACGAGGCGGGCGGGGCTCGATTCGGGCGCGCGCGGCTATGACGGCGTGCAGTTGGCTTCCAACGCCGACCCCTTCATCTACCGTCCCGGGGTCGATCCGCCGCGCCGGCCCGACCTGCTCACCGATGCGCAGCGCCCCTTCGGTGGGGCGGGGCTGGACGTCCCCTGGTTTCCGGCCATGGGCAACCACGACCTGCTCGTGCAGGGCGAGGTGCCCCCCACCCCCCAGCTGCAGCAGGTGGCCAGGGGCGACGAGATGGTGATGCGCCTCGACCGCGAGGACGCCGAGGCCCTCGACGTCTCCGACGAGCCGGCACTCGCTCCCCAGACGGTCGCCCAGGTGCTCGCCGGCGGCCTGCCCGGGGACACCACGACGGTGCCCCCCGACCCCGACCGTGCGCTCGTCGGCGAGCGGGAGGCCGCCGATGTTCTGCGTGGGGCCGCGCGGCGCTCGGGGGCGCGCATGCGCGCACGGGAGGACACACCCGGGCGCCTTGACTACACCGCCGATCTGGGCGGGCGCGTACGCCTGATCGTGCTCGACATCGTCCAGCGCGACGGCGGCGCGCGCGGCACGGTCACCGCCGAGCAGCGAGCCTGGCTGGCCGAGCAGCTGCGCGCGGCGGGCGAGCGCTGGGTGCTCGTGGCCGCCCACCAGCCGCTCGCCGACGCCGTCGGAGGGGAGCAGGCCCTCGCCCTGCTCGATGAGCACCCGCGCACATTGGCCGTGCTCAACGGCCACACCCACGAGCACGCGATCACCGCGCGCGGCGACTTCTGGCTCATCGGCACCGCCTCGCTGGCCGACTGGCCGATGCAGGGGCGCATGCTGCGCGTGATGGCCACCCCGGGGGGCGGCGCGGCCCTCGAGACGTGGCTGGTCGATCACGACGGTGAAGGCCTGGCCGGCGACGCCCGCGAGCTGGCCCACCTCGACGCCCAGGGCGGGCGCCCCGACGGTGCCCGCGGCACGCGCGAGGATCGCAACGCGCGCCTG
The DNA here is from genome assembly GCA_035942615.1 of Solirubrobacteraceae bacterium. Lineage (GTDB taxonomy): Bacteria > Actinomycetota > Thermoleophilia > Solirubrobacterales > Solirubrobacteraceae > Siliceabacter. The sequence goes on from DASZCY010000061.1 coordinate 2,632, forward strand.
TTCGTGCCCCCACCGGACCGATAACCCCTTACCCGCGCTTCACCCCGCGGACCTAGACTCGCTCGCGAGATGACTTCCGGACGACCGGCCCGTGTTTTGGTGGTCGAGGACGACGAGGACATCGCCGCAGTGCTCGTGCGCTCGCTGCGCATGGAGGGCTACGAGGCGCGCGCCAGCAGCGACGGCGAGGCGGCTCTGCGCGAGGCCGCCGCCTTCGCGCCCGACCTGGTCATCCTCGACCTCGGCCTCCCCCGGATCGACGGCGTGGACGTCGCACGGGAGCTGCGCGGCGACGGCGACGTGCCGATCCTCATCCTCACCGCCCGCGACGCGGTCGAGTCGCGCGTGGAGGGCCTGGACGCGGGCGCCGACGACTACCTGGTCAAGCCCTTCGACCGCCAGGAGCTGCTCGCGCGCCTGCGCGCGCTGCTGCGCCGCCGGCCGCCGCGCGGGGAGGCCTCGCTCGTGGTCAGCGACCTCACGCTCAACCCCGACACCCACGAGGTGGCCCGCGGCGAGCGTCCGATCGAGCTCACCCAGCGCGAGTTCGAGCTGCTCGAGTACCTCATGCGCAACGAGCGCATCGTGGTGGCGCGCCAGCGCCTGCTCGAGGAGGTATGGGGATACGACCCCTTCGCGACCACCAACACCATCGAGGTGTTCGTGTCCAACCTGCGGCGCAAGCTGGAGAGCGGTGGGGAAGCTCGGCTCCTGCATACCATCCGCGGTGCGGGCTACGTTCTCCGCGCCTAGGCACCTCCCGATCCGCTGGCGCCTGGCCGGCGGCTCGGCGCTGCTCACCCTGGCCATCCTGTGCACCTTCGCGGTCTTCGTGGGGATTCTCACCGCCGACCGCATCCGCGGGGCGTCCGCCCAGGAGACCCGGCAGGTGGCCGATGACCTCGCCGCCCAGCTCCGGTTCCAGTTCGACCCGCTGACCCTCCAGGTCACCGAGCTCGACCCTCCCCTCGACCTGGTCGCGGTCAGGGAGGGTGTGGTCATCCGCATCGTCGATCCGCGCGGGCGCGTCGTGCTCCAGACACCGCCGGGCAGGAATCTCGACCCTCCCCGCCGCCAGGTCAGCCTGAAGACGAACGGCTATCGCATCGAGACACGGGCGCTGCGCAGCGTGGAGGACCCGAGCTTCGTGGCCTACCTGCAGGTCGCCCAGCCGCTCGCGCGCGAGGAGGCGACGGTCGGCCGCGTGCAGGCGGTGCTGGTCTTCGGCGTGCTGGTGGGCACGGTCATCTCCCTGGGCGCCGGGCTGCTCATCGCCCGACGGGCCATGGCACCCGTCGCCGCGCTGACGGCGACGACCCGCGAGATCGCCACCACCCGCGACCCCGCGCGCCGCGTGCCCCAGCCCGCCGCGCGCGACGAGGTCTCCGAGCTGGCCGGCACGCTGGACGAGATGCTTCAGGCGCTGGCCGCCGCGCGCGAGGAGAGCGAGGCCATGCTGCGCCGCCAGCGCGAGTTCGTCGCCGACGCCTCGCACGAGCTGCGCACACCGCTGACCAGCGTGCTGGCCAACCTCGAGCTGCTGGCCGACACGCTTGATGGCGAACGTGAGGAGACGGCGCGCTCGGCGCTGCGCTCCACCCAGCGCATGCGCCGCCTGGTCGCCGACCTGCTGCTGCTGGCCCGCGCCGACGTGGGCCGGGCCGCACCGCGCGCCCCCACCGACGTGGGCCAGGTGCTGGTGGAGGCGGCCTCCGAGCTGGAGCCGGTGGCCGGCGGCCACGAGCTGACGGTGGAGGCCGAGCGCGCGCCGGTCGAGGGCGCGCGCGACGAGCTGCATCGCCTCGCGCTCAACCTCATGGAGAACGCCCTACGCCACACCCCCGAGGGCACCCACGTTCGCGCAGCGGTCCACCACGGGGCGAGCACGGTCACGCTGACGGTCGAGGACGACGGCCCCGGCATCCCGCCGGAGGTGCGCGATCGGGTCTTCGAGCGCTTTGTGCGCGGCGCCGGCGACCGCGGTGGGGGCTCGTTCGGTCTGGGCCTGTCCATCGTCCGCGCGGTGGCCGAGGCACACGGCGGGACGGTCGCACTGACCTCCCCCACCGCCAACGGCCACGGCGCCCGCTTCACAGCCAGCCTGCCCGCGCTGGCCGAGCAGCGCGCGCTTGTGGGCAGCGAGGCCTGAGCGCGGCACGCGCTGAGCATCCTCAGGGATGGAGCCGGGTCAGTCTCATCACGCGGGCGACCGTCATGCAGTTGCCCTGGACGAACATTCTACGGCGGCTGTGCGGGTGCGCCAGGCTTGTCGGCTCACCCGGCGCAGCGGGTAGTGCAGAGCCATGGATCCATCGCTCGTGGCCGCCTTGGCCGCCACCCTCGCCGGCCTGCCGGGAGGCTCCACGCTCGCCGACACGGTCGCTCCGGCTCCCGCTCCCGCGCCGGCGGACGGCATCATCGTCCGCTACCGGCCGGGTGTCGAGGGCGCGCAGCGCAGGGAGGTCCGCCAGGACGCCGACGTGCGGCGCGAGGAGGGCCTCCCGCTGGCGCGCACGGAGGTCGTCGAGCCCGAGGAGGGCGTGTCGGTCGCCGGCGCCGTCGCCGACCTCGAGCGCTCCGACAACGTACTCTATGCCGAGCCCGATGCCATCCGCCAGACCAGTGCGGTCCCCAACGACCGCTACTTCCCCTACCAGTGGGGGCTGAACAACACCGGGCAGGTACCGGGCGCGAACGACGCCGACATCGACGCCCCGGAGGCCTGGGACACAGCCACCGGCGCGGACGGCGTGCGGGTGGCGGTAATCGACACCGGGGCCGACCTCGGGCACTCCGATCTCGCTCCGAACCTGTGGACCAACCCCGCAGAGACGCCCGCCAACGGCAGGGACGACGACGCCAACGGCTTCGTGGACGACGTGCGGGGCGCCGACTTCGTCGACGGGGACGGCGTGCCCGACGATGCCAACGGCCACGGCACGCACGTCGCCGGGACCGTCGCCGCGCAGGGCAACGACGGCGCGGGCGTCACCGGCGTGGCCTGGGACGCCGCCCTCCTACCGCTGAGGCCCCTGGGCGCCGACGGCAGCGGCTCGACGAGCGACACCATGCGCGCCTCCGCCTACGCTGCTCGCGCAGGCGCGCGCGTGGTCAACCTCTCGCTCGGCGGCTCGCAGTTCGTGCGCGCCGAGCGCGACGCCATCGCTGCCCTGCCCGAAGTGCTGTTCGTGGTGGCCGCAGGCAACGAGGGGGCCGACAACGACACGACGGGCTCCTACCCCTGCAACTACGACCTGCCCAACATCGTCTGCGTGGCGGCCACCGACTCTTACGACCGGCTGGCGAGCTTCTCGAACAAGGGCGCCGTCACCGTGGATCTGGCCGCCCCAGGCGTCGACATCGCCAGCACGTACCCGCGTAGCGCCGGTGGCTACGCCTACCTGTCCGGCACCTCGATGGCCACCCCGCACGTCACGGGCGCCGCCGCCCTGCTGCTCGCCCGCGCGCCCGAGGCCGGTGCCGCGGCGCTCCGCCGGGCGCTGCTCACCGGCGTGGACCCCCTGAGGGACCTGAGTGGGCGCACTGCGACCGGCGGGCGGCTCAACGCGCGCGGGGCGCTCGGCGTGCTGGGCGGGACGACCGGCGACCAGCAGGTGGTACCTGCACCGGCGCCCCAGGCTGCACCGGCGCCCCAGCCCGAGCCCGCGCCCCAGCCCGACCCCCAGCCCTCACCACCCCCGCAAGGCGCCGGGCCGGCACCGCCACCGGGTGGGGACACCGGCTCCTCGCCGGCGCCCACGCCCTCGACCGCTCCCAGCCCCATCGCCGATCGCAGCGCCCCTCTGCTGCGGGTCACCGCGAGGCCCAACAGGAGCCTGCGTGACTTCCTGCGCCGCCGCGCGGTGCGTACCGAGGTGAGCTGCTCGGAGGCCTGCCGGACGGTCGCGGAGCTGACCCTTCCCGCCGACGCCGCGCGGCGCTTGGGCTTCGGCCGGCCTACGCGCCCCGTGGTGCTCGCACGCACGTCGGCGACCAGGTCGCGCGCCGGGACGTTCTCGCGCAACCTGCGTCTCAGTGCCACCGAGCGGCGGCGGCTGAGCCGGGCGCGGTCGGTGCGCCTGCACGTGCGCGTGCGGGCCACGGACCCGGCTGGCAACACGAGCAACCGGCTCACGCGCCTGTCGCTGCGCGGCCGCTAGGCAAGGTGCCTGAGGCTGTGGCCCGCCGAGGGGCCGTCCCTCACACCTCCACGACCACCGGCAGCACCATGGGCCGCCGGCGCAGGCGTTCGTAGACGAAGGCGCCGAGGTCGTCGTGGAGGATCTGCTGGAGGAGGTCGATCTGGCGGATCTCCTCGGAGGCGGCACGGGCCAGCGAGCTGTCGACGGTGGCGCGCAGGTCATCCAGCATCTCGGTGGCCTCATCGGTGAAGGGCACGCCACGAAAGATGACCTCCGGCTCGGCGACCGAGGAGCCGTCCTGCTCGGAGATGGTGGCCACCACCACGAAGATGCCGTCGGCGCTGAGCATGCGCCGGTCGCGCAGCGCGACGTCGGCGGGATCGCCGATGTCCACGCCGTCGACGAAGATCATGCCCGACTGCTCACGGCGGTCGGCGAAGCGCGCTCCGCTCGGTCCGATCTCCAGCGGCAGGCCGTTCTCTCCGCGGAAGATGCTCCCCGCGGGCACGCCGACCTGCTCGGCCAGCTGCGCGTGCAGGTGAATGCGCTTGAAGTCGCCGTGGGCCGGCATCACATAGCGCGGGCGCAGGAGGTTGAGCATCAGCTTGAGCTCCTCGCGGTGGCCGTGTCCCGAGGTGTGCACCGGCGCGTCGCGGGTGGTCACCACGTCGCAGCCGATGTGGTAGAGACGGTCGATGGTGTCGTTGACGGCACGCTCGTTGCCCGGGATCGGCGTCGCGCTGAACACCACCGTGTCGCCCTCGTGCAGGGCCACCTGGGGGTGGTCGCGGTAGGCCATGCGCCGCAGGGCGCTCAGCGGCTCCCCCTGCGAGCCGGTGGAGACCACCACGAGGCGCTCGTCGGGGAAGCTGTCCAGCTCGCGTGGCTGCACCAGGATCCCCTCGGGCACGTCGATGTGACCCAGCGAGCGCCCGATGTTCACGTTCTTGCGCATGGAGCGCCCCACCAGGCAGACCTTGCGCTCCAGCGCCGCGGCCGCGTGGACGACCTGCTGCACGCGGTGGATGTTGGAGGCGAAGCTCGTGACCACGATGCGCCCGGGGGCGCGCGCGAAGACCTGCTCGATGTGGGGCCCGACATCGGACTCCGAGGTGGCCACGCCCGGTCGGTCGGCGTTGGTGGAGTCCCCGTAGAGCAGCAGCAGACCCTCGCGGCCCAGCTCGGCCAGGCGCGCGATGTCAGCGGGGCGGCCGTCCACCGGCGTCTGGTCAAAGCGATAGTCGCCCGTCACCAGCACGGTGCCAAGCTCGGTATGGGCCGCCACTGCGGCCGAGTCGGGGATCGAGTGGGTCATGTGCACCAGCTCGAGCTCGAAGGGACCGGCGTCGATGCGCTCGCCGGGCTCCACGTCCTCGATGCGCACGTCGCGCAGGCGGTGCTCATCCAGCTTGGAGCGCGCCATGGCCATGGTGAGCTTGCGCCCGAACACGGGGATCTCGCCCGTCCCCAGCTCGCGCAGCACCCAGGGCAACGCCCCGAGGTGGTCCTCGTGGCCGTGAGTGACCACGATGGCCTCGATGTCCTCCACGCGCTCGCGCAGGTAGGAGAAGTCGGGCAGCACGAGGTCGATGCCCATCATGTCCGCGGTGGGGAAGCGCAGGCCCACGTCGACCACCACCAGGCGGTCCTCCATCTCCAGGACCGCCATATTCTTGCCGATCTCCCCCAGGCCGCCCAGGGGCAGCACGCGCAGCGTGGCGCTCAAGCGGCGACCTCGGTCAGTGCTCCGCGGATGGTGGCCAGTTCGGTCTCGTCGGCCTCCACCAGCGGCAGGCGCAGCCCGCCCACGCGGTGGCCGAGGAGGTTCAGGGCGGCCTTGACGGGGATGGGGTTGGTGGTCACCGACAGCGCCTCGAACACCGGGCGCAGGCTCGCGTCGATCTCGGCGCGACGCTCGGGCTCATCCACCATGCGGCGCATCTCGTCGCCCACCACGTGGCTGGCGACGCAGATGCCACCCACGCCCCCGACATCGAGGGTGCGAGCGAGGACGTCGTCGTTGCCCGCGTACAGCCCGAGGCCGTCGACGGGCGCGAGGTTGGCGTTGTTGGCCTGCTTGACGTAGTCGATGTTGGGGGTCTGGGCCAGCTCGGCCAGCAGATCGTTGGGCATGTCGAGCGCCGTGCGGCTGGGGATGTTGTAGAGGACGATCGGTTTGTCGGTGGCCCGGGCGACCGCGGCGAAGTGGGCGACCATGCCGCGGCGGTTGGGCTTGTTGTAGTAGGGGGTGACCGACAGGATGCCGTCGACGCCCAGCTCCGTGGCGCGCTCGGTCATCTCCACGGCGTGACGGGTGTCGTTGGAGCCCGTCCCAGCCAGGACGATGCTACCCGGCGGGCGCGTCTGCACGGCCAGCTCGACCACGCGCAGGTGTTCCTCGGTGCTCAGCGTGGAGGCCTCGCCGGTGGTGCCCGCGGCCACCACGCCATCGGAGCCGTGCTCGCACAGGTGACGGTGCAGCGCGGCGAACGCCTCCTCGTCGACGTTCAGATCGGCGTCGAAGGGGGTGACGATCGCCGTGAGGATGGCGCCCAGGCTCATCTCTGCGCAGTGTCCCACACCAGGGTGGCACGCCTGCTCAAGCCCGCCGGGTCCACGGATACGGTGGCGGCAATGGATGTCGCCGAGGTCACCGCCGAGGTCGTGGGCGTGAAGTTCGCCGCGCCCGACGGCGACTTCGCTGTGCTGGTGGGCGTGACAGACGAGGGTGAGGAGGCCGTGCTGGTGGGCCCGCTGGCCCACGTCCGCGAGGGCGAGCGCGTGCGGGCCGCCGGCGAGTGGCGCAGCCACCCCAAGCACGGCCGCCAGCTCGAGGTGCGCCGCGCGGCGGTGCTGGAGCCCGCGTCGGAGCCCGCCCTGCTGGCCGTGCTCGAGCAGATCAAAGGGGTCGGGCGGCGCGGCGCGGTGTGGTTGCTCGACCGCCACGGGACCGACGTGCTGGCCGCGGTGGACCGCGACCCGCGTGCTGCGCTGCGCGAAGTGCCGGGCATCGGCCGGGCGCGAATCGGCGCCGCGGTGCGCTCGTGGCAGGACCAGGCCGCGCTGCGCCGCGTGCGCCTGCTGCTGGCCGAGCAGGGCGTGGAG
>DASZCY010000062.1:0-7336 GCA_035942615.1 Solirubrobacteraceae bacterium
CGGGCGGCGTTCTCGTTCATGTCCCCGCCGGCGGGGGCGATCACCGGGGCACAGCCGCAGGCCAGGGCGCGAACCACGGTGCCGTGCCCCCCGTGGCAAACCACGAGGTCGCAGCGGGGCATGGTGCGCGCGTAGGACAGCCATTCGACCACCCGGGCGTTGGCGGGCAGCGGGCCCAGCGGGGGGTTGGGGACGCGGCGGTTGAAAGTGGCCAGCACGCGCACGGGCAGGTCGGCCAGGCCCTTCAGGGCGGCGCGCAGCAGACGATGGCCGCCGTCCTGGGCGGTGGAGGGCGCGACGAGCACCAGCGGTCCGTCGCCCTCGGGCAGGACAACGTTTTCGAAGGGGGGCTCCCATAGCAGCGGGCCGACGACGTGGGTCCCCGCAGCGCGTGGATACGGGTACTCGAGCTGGGGGAAGGTGCCCACCAACACGAGCTCGCGGGAGATTCCGCCATGCACGTGGTCCAGCGGTTCCAGCCCCAGCCGCCGGCGGGTCTCGTTGAGCTCGGCGCGACCCTGCTCCAGGCCCCGGCGCACCACCCGGTCCCCGACGCGCCATAGTGCTCGCCCCAACCGCGCGCGCGGCCAGCGCGCGCCCAGCGAGTAGGGCGGGGCGCCCGGGGGCAGGCGCGGGTCGACGTGAGGGATGAGGGTGGCCACCGCCACGCCCGCGCGCTCGGCGGCCAGCGCGGGGGCGAGGGTGAGGATGTCGGCCACCACCGCGTCGGGGCGCACCTCCTCCACCAGCGGCGCGGTTTGCGCGGCGGCGCGCACCACCGCCTGGTAGGGCTTGAGCGGGTGCTCGCGGATGGGGAAGACGTGGTACTCGGGTGCCGGCGCGAAGGCCGCGCCCTCGGCGTGGGCGTGCTCGCGCCAGCGCTCCCACGTCTCGAGGGTCACCGCATGTCCGCGGGCGACCAGCGCCCGGGCCAGGGCGAGCATCGGGAAGGCGTGGCCGGGATCGCCAAAGGCCCCCAGCAGCAGGCGAAGGGGCCTGTCCGGCGTTGGGGTCACCGCGCCGTGCCCGCCCGCGCCGCGCTCAGGCCGCGAGCTCCGCCACGAGGCGAAGCTGCTCCAGGCGCTCGTCCTTGGTGAAGGCCACCGGCGTCACGCCCAGCGTGTGCACGCCCGCCTCCCGGAAGACCTGCAGGCGCTCGCCCACGTGGTCGCGGGGCCCGGCCAGCGTCACCGTGTCGATCAGCTCGTCGGGCAGTGCGCCGGCGGCCTCCTCGCGCTTGCCCTCCAGGTAGAGCTCCTGCACCTCGCGCGCGGCGTCCTCGAAGCCGTAGCGCTGCACCAGCGCGTTATAGAAGTTCTGCTGGCGCGAGCCCATCCCCCCGACGTACAGCGCGAGGAAGGGACGCATGCGGTCGCGCGCGGCGACCGCATCGTCGTCGATGGACACGTAGACGGTGGGGGCCACGACGAAGTTCTCCAGCGAACGCCCCGCGCGCGCCGCGCCTTCCTCCAGCAGCGGGCGGAACTCGTTGACGTGCTCGGGGGAGAAGAGCGTGGGAATCCACCCGTCGGCGATCTCGCCGGCCAGTGCGGTGTTCCTGGGGCCGATCGCGGCCAGGTAGATGGGAACCTGCTCCTGCACCGGGGCGATGGTCAGCTTCAGCGCCTTGCCCGGCCCGTCGGGCAGGGGCAGCTCCAGCGTCTGGCCGTGAATCTCCACCCGCTCGCGACGTAGGGCCATGCGCACCACCTCGACGTACTCGCGCGTGCGCTGCAGCTGTTGGGCGAAGCGCACGCCGTGCCAGCCCTCGCTGACCTGCGGGCCGCTCGAGCCGATGCCCAGCAGCATGCGCCCGTCTGAGAGCTGGTCGATGGTCGCCGCGGTCATCGCGGTCATGGCCGCCGAGCGCGCGGGCATCTGCAAGATTGCCGAGCCCAGCTTGATGGTCGAGGTCTGTCCGGCCAGCCAGCCCAGGATGGTCGCGGCGTCCGAGCCGTAGGCCTCGGCGCTCCACACCGAGTCAAACCCCAGGCGCTCGGCCTCCTGGACGATTTCCAGCTGATCCTGCGAGGAGAGCCCTAGTCCCCAGTAGCCGATGTGCACGCCCAGCTTCATCGCAACTTTCCTTTCAGCACCAGGAGACCCCCGCGGCCCTCTCTAGGGTCCGGCCCCCGAACCGGCGACGAGGAGCCCGCAGACCCTATGGCACGACGACACGCGGCGATCGACGAGCTGCGCCTGGCGGTGGAGTGCCTGCCGCGCGCCACCCAGGAGGCCATGCTCGCGGGGGTGCGCGAGGGCGCGATCATCGCCGGGGCCTACACCGACGGCAACGGTGGCACGTGCCCGATGCTCGCCGCCCACCGCCGTGGGGGGCGCACCGGCCTGCTGGCCTTCGCCCGCGCGTGGGACCGCTTCGTGGGGGCCACCAAGGGGCCGGTGCGGGTCGGTGTCCGGCAGCTGCGCGTGCTGGAGGCCCAGCTCGAGGGTGCGATGCTGCGCGCCGACGACACCGCGGGGGAGCTGGCCGGCGCCGTGGCCGACCATCAGGCCACCGCGCGCGCCCGCCGCGCGCGCGAGGCCGCCGGGACGGGCTGGGAGTGGCTGCACGGAGCGGTGCCCGTGGATGCGGCGCTGCCGCAGCCCACTCCGGTCCGGGGCGAGCGCGCGCCGGCCTAGCCATGAAACGAGCGCGGCGAGCGCTCAGGAGGGCAGACCCAGGGCACCACCGGGCGCGGTGAAGACCAGCTCGGGGATCACGCAGCCGGGGGAGAGGCACAGCAGCATGCGCACCGCCTCGGCGATGTCCTGGGTGCGGATCATGCCCTCGGCGGGAACGTGCTCCTTGACGAAGTCGGTCATCGGCGTGTCCACAAAGGCGGGGCACAGCGCGGTGGACTTGACGCCGGTGTCCTTCAGCTCGCGGTTCATCGCCTGCGTGAAGGCCACGACCCCGGCCTTGGTGGCCGAGTAGACCGACAGCCACGCCTCGCCCTGCTTGCCCGCCACGCTGGCGGTGTTGACCACCAGTGCGTTGCGGTGCTCCCGGCCGGCGGCCTTGAGCAGCTCGAGGGACTCGCGGTAGAAGAGCATGGTCGAGCGCAGGTTGGCGCCCAGCTGGACGTCCATGCGCTTGGTATCCAGCTCGCCGATGGGCTGGCCGATGCCCACCCCCGCGTTGTTGACCAGCACGTCCAGGCGCCCGAAGCGCTCGCGATGCTTGCCCACCACGCGGCGCACGACCTCCTCGTGGCCCACGTCGCCGGCGACCAGGTGGACTTCGTGGCCGGCGCCGGCCAGCTCGTCGTGGGCGGCCTGGATCTTCTCGGGGCGGCGCGAGTTGATCGTCAGCGCGTGACCCTCCTCGCCCAGCATCCGCGCGATGGCCAGACCGATGCCCGTCGAGGCACCCGTGACGATGGCGGCGCGCTCGGCCATGCGGGCGAAGATCCAATCACACGCCAGCCCCGTTACGAGGGGGCAATGAAGGCGGACGGAGACCGCGCCGACGCGACGTGGCTGTTCGGTTTGTTCTCGCTGGCCTTCGCCGTCTCGCTGATCCTCCATGTGCTGTGGTGGGAGGGCTTCGAGGTGGCGTCCGTCGACTTCCTGGTGGTCCTGGCGGCGCTGTGGACCGTCCTTCGCCCCACGTCGGTCGCGCGCTTTCTGACCATGCTCGCCGCCGAGGTGCTGTCGGTGGCCCTGGACATGCCCGAGGTGGGCAGCCATACCCTGCTCGTCGGGCTCAGCGGGGCCTGCGTGCTGGCCTACGTGGCCTGGACGAGCCCGCCGATACGCCGACTGCCCCACGCTGGCGCGCTGTTCGAGCGCATCGCCCCCTTTCTGCGCGTACAGCTGCTGGTGGTCTACGCGGCCGCCGCCGTCGCCAAGATGAACACCGACTTCTTCGACGCCGGCATCAGCTGCGCGATCTCGCTGTCGGCGCGGGTGGCGTGGTTCGATCCCTCCCTGCTGGCCGGGTCGTGGCGGGTGGCTCCCGCCATGTGGGGCACCGTGCTGACCGAGCTCGCGCTGGTGGCCCTGCTGTCCATCCCGCGCACCCGGGTGGCGGGGCTGGCGGTGGGCGGGGCCTTCCACGCCGTCCTGGCCCTGGCGGGCAACGTCCCGTTCTCCGCCCTGGCGCTTGCCCTGTACGTGGTCTTCCTGCCCGTCGACACCGCGGGCCGCATGCGCGCCGTCGCCGCCGAACGCCCGGCACTCGGGCGCTGGGCGGACCGCGCCCGGAGCGCCGCCGGCTCACGCGCGGCGTTCCCCGTGGCGGTGGGCTGCTGGCTGGCCGCCGCGGTCGTCTTCTCGTTCGAGCCCGCGGCCGGTCGCACCCTGATCGCCAACGGGACGCGGGTCGGCCTCGTCGCGCTCATGCTCGGCGGGGGGTGGCTGCTCGCGCTCGGCCTCGCCCGCGGACGCCCGTGGATCCAGCCGTCCGCCTCGCTGCGCCTCGGGCACGCGGTGTTCGCCGTGGGGATCGGGCTGCTGGTGGCCAACAGCCTCAGCCCCTACCTGGGCCTCAAGACCGAGAGCTCGTTCACGATGTTCAGCAACCTGCACACGGAGGCGGGCCGCTGGAACCATGCCTTCATCCCCGAGGCCGTGCGGGTCTTCGACCCCCAGGACAGCCTGGTGCGCGTCACTGACTCCAACGACCCCACACTCGAGCGGCGCACCCGCGACGGTGCTCGGATGGTGCGCTTCGAGCTGGAGCGCTACGTGCGCCTACGGCCCGGCACCCGCGCAACCTACGTCCTGGTCGGCGCGCCCGGCGCGCCGATCCGGACAACCGGGTCCGACGTTGCCGCGCCGTGGGGCGCGCCGATCCTGGACCGCGTGGCGAAGTTCCGCGACGTTCGCCCATCGCAGCGCGGCGGGTGCTGATGGGCGGGTAGTAGCTTCGGTCGTGGGCCGGTAGCTCAGTTGGTCAGAGCAGCGGACTCATAATCCGTACGACGTGGGTTCGAGTCCCACCCGGCCCACGTTCCGAAGGCCTCGCAAGACGCGCAACTTGTACCTTCTAGGGCCGCCTTTGCAGTGGCGCGTGGGCGCTCAGATGACAACAGAGTGGCAACACACGGGCACCCGCGCGCCGCACTTGGGGCATCGCGCCCGAACGGCCTCATAATCGGCCACAAATGGCGGAGCAGCGGGAGACCCCGACCAACAGCACGCAGCGCGCCGAGCGCAACAGGCAAATCGCGGCTGAGCGCGCGAGCAGTGATTCGTGGGAGGTCATCGCGGCCAGGCACGGGCTGAGCGAGCGCCAGGCGCGCCGCGGGCGCACCGAGCACCTCCGAAGCGGGGCACCGGTGGCCCCCATGAGGACGCAACGAGGCGCTGCGCCAGGCGGTGGCCATCCACCACGAGGTCCTCAGCGGGCTCGCCGAGGCCGCAAGCGAGGCGGACAACAGCGCGGCTCGGGTTCGGTGCGTTGCGCGCCCGGGCGACGACACGCCAGCTCGTGGACATGCTCGCGCAGGCTGGGATGCTTCCCAGCTCGCCCGGAGCGTGGCGGTTCGCGCGCGACCTGAACGCGCTTGCGGCGGCGGTCGCGGAGGTCGCGGAGCGCCGCGGCCTGGACCTCGGGGAGATCCTCGAGGAGCCTGACCGCATCCCGGGCGTACCGCGAGCGCTGACGGGGGTGGCCGTCGTGTCAGCCGGCGCCGCGAGCTCGAATTCGCAGGGCCGGGAGCGCCGCAGCGACGGGTCCCAGCCCGCCGGCGAGTCCCACGCCGGCCGAAGCCCGCGCCGAGCGCGAGCGCCGACGCCGGCACCGGCGCGCTCCGGGAGGCTCTGGGCGACGACCTGGTGGACGAGATGGTGAGCGAGGCGCACGCGCACTCGCGCCGCGGCGAGCCCGGCGCACAGCTGCGCGAGGTGCTGGGCGACGACTTGGTGGACCGAGAAATGGTGAGCGAGGCGGAGGCCTGCTCACGCCGCCCCGAGCCGGTTCCTGGCGTGCGGAAGCTGCCCGGCGCGCGGCCGCAAAGAGGGCCGCCTGAGTCGAGGGATACGGTTACTCGGGCAGTGTCGACTTCGACTCTGGCGACGTGCGCTGGCGCCTCGGCGGCGACAGACCGTTCGAGAGCATCCTCTACGCGCGGCTCGCGGGCTCGCGCCTCTCGTGCCGCTGCAGTCGCGCGGCAATGCCATGACGGGCTGCCCTCACGCGCCCCGAAATCGCGGCTCCGCGGTCGCGGAGGCGTCGCCACGGACCCGCTGTCAGACGCGTTCCGGCCGCGCGGAACTTGGCGCTGACGCGTCCCAGAAAGCGACCACAGGCGCGCGCGGGTGCGGCCAGCGAGGACAGGGCGAATCTCCCTGTCCGAAAGACGAGAGCGAGCGGCCAGGCTGCGATGCGGGCAACTCCGCGCACGACCTTCCAGGCTCGATGCATAGCTCGGCCGGCCAGCGTGCAGACGTATCGCCAAGGCCGGCGTGCCCGCTCCCGGACCCACCCCGCGGCTCGTCCGGCAAGTCGCCACAGCTTCACCGCCAGGCGACGGGTAGGCGGGAGGACCCGCGCGGATGCCCAGCCAACGGCGCGCCTAAACAGCTGGGCGAGGACGAAGACAAGCCGGCGCGCCACCTGTGCGCCCGGCTCCGCCCAGTGCCATAGCGCCACGACCAAGTGCCACACCCAGGGCGGTACGCGGCTCAACCAGCGCATGAGCACTAGGACCACGCGACGCAGCAAACGCACCGGCGGTGCCACAAGCCGGATGAACGCTCGCAGGCGCCCCCATACCCAGCGCGCCGCGACGGCGACGATACGCCGGAGCGAGGCGGCCATCCGCCTCAAGTGTCGATTGCACCAGCGGGCCAGTTCTCGCAGGAGTACGAGCGGCAGGGCGACGAATACGATGGGCCACTCCCACCAGGAGGTCGGCTGCTTGCGGGGTGCCTCCTTGGTCGGGGCGTCAGGAGCCTGGTTCCCTGCGGTGGGAGCCTTGTTCCTTGTGGGCGGGAGACTGCTCAACTGCGGTCATGGCCCGCGTCTGCGAAATGGCCCACTACCAACAAGACGACGCTTCACAGGGGAAGAACTCCTGAGTCGAGAGAGGGCCTCCCTTTGTAGCGCGGCCGACACGCCACCGCCCTAGAGACCCCACCCCAGGATTACGGGTTGAACCGGGGGTCAGGGCGCCTGCGCGAACAGCGCAGTGGTGCGTGGACTAGCAGTTCGTCGTATCTCGCCCGCCGTGTCGCGGCGCGCGAGACCATCGCGCCCCGAGCCGTGCGCGCCGTCCGCCCTTGGGCACCGCGGCGCGGCGGGCACCGTCGACCGCTCTCGAGCGATAGCTCAGGCTCACGGCCTCGCCCTGGCGCGCGCGCAGCAGCGACCCCGGCGTACGTTGCTCAC
>DASZCY010000063.1:0-5409 GCA_035942615.1 Solirubrobacteraceae bacterium
CGTGCGGCGGCCGCCGCACGCGCGGGGGGCCTGTCGCCCGAAGCGCGGGGGACGGCCGGCGTGACCGGGGGAGGCATCACCCACCTCGTGCTGGCGCGCTCACCGCACTCTCCGGGAGGGTCCGGGCCGTAAAGGCCTGCTAAACAACCCCGCGCTAGAATGCGTTCGATGGCGCAGCGTTCCGGGGAAGAGCTCACCGAGCTCGAAGGTCGCCAAGAGCCCCGACTCGTCAAGGCCCTGGAGATGGTCGCCCCCGGCACCGCGCTGCGCGAGGGCATCGAAGACATCATCCATGCGCGCACCGGCGGCCTGCTGGCCATTGGTGACCCCGACGAGCTGTCGTTTCTGTTCAGCGGCGGCATCCGCCTGGACGTCGACTACACCCCCGCGCTGCTCTACCAGGTGGCCAAGATGGACGGCGCGATCGTGCTCAACGCCAACGCGACCAAGATCGCCATGGCCAACACCCAGCTCATGCCCGACCCCACGATCCTCTCGCTGGAGACCGGCACGCGCCACCGCACCGCCGAGCGCGTCTCCAAGCAGACGCCCGCGCTGGTCGTCGCCATCTCCCAGCGCCGTGAGGTGGTCTCGCTCTACGTCGACGGGGCCAAGTACATCCTCGAGGACATTCCCTTGGTGCTGGCCAAGGCCAACCAGGCGCTGGCCACCCTGGACAAGTACCGCACGCGTCTGGACCAGGTCTCCACCCGCCTGACCGCGATGGAGTTCGAGGGCGGGGCCACGCTGCACGACGTGCTGACCGTGCTGCAGCGCTCCGAGCTGGTCACCCGCATGGCGGTGGAGATCGAGCGCCACATCGTCGAGCTGGGTACGGAGGGACGCCTCATCGAGATGCAGCTCGAGGAGACCATGGTGGGCACCGCCGCCGACAAGGCCGCTCTCGTGCACGACTACCTGATCGACGAGACCGACGAGGCCTACGCGTTCGCGCTGGACCAGCTGGGCCGCCTGCCCCACCAGGACCTCCTCGACTTCGGGCGCCTGGCCGAACTGCTGGGCCATGACCGCAAGCTCAACACGCTCGACTATCCTGTGTCGCCACGGGGCTTTCGCATCCTGGGGCGCATCCCGCGCCTGCCCAAGCTCGTCGTGGCCTCGATCGTGCGTGAGTTCGGCGGGCTGGACGAGATGCTGGCCGCCACCGACGCGGAGCTGGAGACGGTCGAGGGCGTGGGCCAGGTCCGCGCCAAGGACATCCGCGAGGGCCTGCGCAGGCTGCAGGAGATCAACCTCGTCGATCGCTACCTGCAGACCTAGGCTCAACTTGGAACGAGGAACCGGCCAGCGCGCCGGCCGAGGAAGGGAGAACACCATTTCGCAGACCACCGAAGAGCAGATGCTGGAGGACCTCGACCCGCTGACCGAGGTCATCGAGTTCGAGGTGGACGATCATGTCGTCTATCCGCACCATGGCGCGGGCAAGGTCCTCAAGAAGGAGCTCAAGAAGGTCTTCGGTGAGGAGCGCGAGTACCTCACCATCAAGATCCTGCACAACGAGATGACGGTCATGGTGCCGTGCGAGAACGCCCACCTCGCCGGCCTGCGCCGCGTCATCGATGACGTGACCGTCAAGAAGGTCCTCGCCGTGCTGGAGGACAAGGTCTCGGAGATGCCCAAGAACTGGAACCGCCGGTTCAAGCACAACCGCGACAAGATCAAGACCGGTGACATCTACGAACTGGCCGAGGTCGTGCGCAACCTGGCCATCCGCGAGCACCACAAGGGCCTGTCGACCGGCGAGAAGCAGATGTTCACCCGCGCGAAGAAGGTCTTGGCCTCCGAGCTGATGTACGCGCTGGAGAAGGACGAGGAGGAGGCCGAGGCGTTCCTCGACGACCTTCTCCTGGAGTCGGCCGGCACGCAGCTGGCCTCATAGCCGTCGCGCTGCTGGTGGCCGCGGGCCGCGGCGAACGCCTCGGGTCCTCGGGTCCCAAGGCGCTCGTCCCGGTCGCTGGCCGGCCGATGCTGGAGTGGAGCCTCGAGGCCCTGCGCGCGGTGGCGCAGATCGAGGCGATCGTCGTCGCGCTGCCCGAGGACGTCGAGGTCCCGCCCGGGACCATCGGCGTCCTCGGCGGGTGGGAGCGCTCTCACTCCGTGCGCAACGCGCTGGCCGCTGCGCCTCCGGACGCCGACGCGGTTGTCGTCCACGACGCCGCCCGCCCGCTGGCCGGGCCGGAGCTGTTCGCCGCCTGCCTGGACGCCCTGGCCAACGCCGACGCGGGCATCGCCGCTGCCCCGGTGACCGACACCACCAAGGAGGCAGGCCCCGACGGCATGGTGCGCCGCACGCTGGACCGCTCGCGCCTGTGGGCCGTCCAGACGCCCCAGGCCTTTCGCCGCGCCGCCCTGGAAGCCGCCATGGCCCAGCCCGACGAGGTGCTGGCTGCCGCCACCGACGATGCCGCGCTCGTGGAGGGCGAGGGAGGGCGGGTGCGTGTCATAGCCTCCCCGCGCGAGAACCTGAAGGTGACCACGCCGCTCGACCTGCGGGTGGCCGAGCTCCTGCTGGCCGAGCGATGCTGACCGACCTCCACGTCCACCTGCGCCCCGACGACCTCGGCAGCACTGCCGAGCGCCACTTCACGGCGGCCAACGCCGAGCGCTACCGCATCGTGGCGCAGGAGCGGGGCATCCAGGAGCTGGGCTGCTCGGAGCACGTCTACCGCTTCGCGCAGGCCCTCTCCGTCTGGGAGCACCCGCTGTGGCGCGCCAGCGCCCACGACGACCTCGACGCCTACGTGGCCTTCCTGCGCGAGGAGACCGACCTGCGGGTGGGCATCGAGGCCGACTTCGTGCCCGGGCGCGAGGACCGCATGGCCACGCTGCTGGAGGCCCGCGACTGGGACTACGTGATCGGCTCGGTGCACTTTCTGGGCGACTTGTCCGTCGACCACGAGGACTTCGACATCTGGGATCACCGCGCGCATCGCCCCGACGAGGTGTGGGCGCGCTACTTCGAGACAGTGGGCGAGGCCGCGCGCAGCGGCCTGTTCGACGTGCTCGCCCACGCCGACCTGATCAAGGTCTGGGGCAGTCGGCGCCCGCAGCCGGAGGGTGATCTTCGCCGCTTCTACGAGCTCGCGATGGAGGGCATCGCCGAGTCGGGCATCGCCGTCGAGGTGTCCACCGCCGGGCTGCGCAAGCCGGTGGGCGAGCTGTACCCCGCGCACGCCTTCCTGGAGATGGTGGTCGATGCCGGCAACCCGGTCGCGCTGTCCAGTGACGCCCACACCCCCGACGGGCTGGGGTTCGGCTACGAGCAGGCCCTTGAGGTTCTCGACGGCCTGGGCGTGCGTGAGGTGGCGGTCTTCGAGCGACGCACCAGGCGGATGGAGACCCTGGGATGAGCATGGCCACCGGCATCGGGTGGGACGCCCACCGCCTGGTCGAAGGTCGCCGGCTGGTCCTCGGCGGCGTGGAGATCGAGCACAACCGCGGTCTGGACGGCCACTCCGACGCGGACGTGCTGTGCCATTCGGTCACCGATGCGCTGCTGGGCGCCGCCTGCCTGGGCGACATCGGCCAGCACTTCCCCGACGACGACCCGCGGTGGGAGGGCGCGGACTCCGTCGCGCTGTTGCGCCACGCCCGCCACCTGCTCGACGCCGAGGGCTGGGAGGTCACCGGCGTGGACACCACCGTGCTCATGGAGCGCCCCAGGATCGGCCCCCACCGCGAGGCCATGCGCGCGGCGCTGGCCGGGGCGCTGGGCATCGCCCCGGAGCGCGTGAACGTCAAGGCCACCACCGGCGAGGGCATGGGGTTCATCGGCCGCCAGGAGGGCGTGGGCGCCCTCGCGGTGGCCACCATCGCGCGCGGTTAGGCTCGGTTAGCGCTCCAGCGGCCGGGTGATGCCCGGGAATACGCTGCGCGGCAATGCTGCTCGACCCGCGTCCGCGGGCGCTTCGCCCGGCGCCCGTGCGCATCGGACCGACCGTCCCGGCGCTGACGTGCCTGGCCCTGGCTGCGCTGACGGTCGCCCTGCTGCCCTCCACCCCCGCCTACGACCCGTGGGCGTGGATCGTGTGGGGTCGGGAGATCGTCCAGCTCGACCTCAACACCACGTTCGGTCCCTCCTGGAAGCCGCTGCCGGTGCTGTTCACCACGCCGTTCGCCCTGGCCGGGGACCTCGCGCCTGATCTCTGGCTGGTGGTCGCGCGCGCCACCGCGCTGGGCGCGGTGGTGGCCGCCTACCGGCTCGGGGCGCGCCTGGCCGGCCCGCTCGCCGGCGTGGTCGCGGGCTTGGTGCTGGCCCTCCAGGAGTCCTTCTTCCGTACGCAGGGGATGGGTTTCTCGGAGGGTGCCCTTGTGCTCTGTGGCCTGCTGGCGGTGGAGCGTCACCTCGACGGCCGACGCGGCCAGGCCTTCGCGCTGAGCCTGGCCGGCGGTCTGCTGCGCCCGGAGGCCTGGCCCTTCGTCGGCCTCTACGCGCTGAGCCTGCTGTGGGAGGCGGGGCGGTCCGCCGAGCATCGCGCCGCCCTCGCCGCCCTGCATCGCCTGCCCTGGGTCGCCGGCGGGTTGGCGACCATGCTTGCACTGTGGGTTCTGCCCGAGCTGTGGGGCTCAGGCAGCCTCTTTCGCGCCGCCGAGCGGGCCAACGACCCCAACCCCGGCAGCCCCGCCTTCTCGGCGGTGCCCTCCTTGACCATCCTGGTGGACTTCCTCATCGCCCTGGGACCGCTGGGGGTGCTCGGCCTGCTGCTGGTGCCGCTCACCGCGCGCACGCGGGGCGCCCAGGGCACCCCGCGCCGCGCGCTGACCGCCGTCGCCGCTCTGGGCGGGTCGTGGCTGGGCCTCGTGGCGCTGATGACCGAGGTCGGCTTCGCGGGCAACCTGCGCTACCTGTTCATGCCCCTCGGCCTGGGCGCGGTGATCGCCGGGGTGGGCATCGCGTGGGCGACCGCCGCCCTGGCTCTGGGGCGCGATACCGCCGCCGCCCGCCGGGGCGTCACCGCCGCCGCCGCCGGGCTGGCCGCGGTGCTGGTGGCCGGCACGGCCGCCGCGACGCTGCCCCGCGAGTTCGAGTTGCTGGGTCACGAGGCGCGCCTGCGCGACGAGCTGCCCGTCGCGATCGCCCGAGCCGGGGGACCGGAGGCGTTGCGCTCCTGCGGCGCGGTGATCACCCATCCCTTGCTCGTGCCCACCGTCGCGTGGGAGCTGAAGCTGCCCACGGCCGCCATCGACCTGGAGGGCGGTGCCCCCGCCGTCGCGTTGCGCACCCGCCACAAGCCCGAGGGGGCCGTGACGCCCTCGCGCGGCGTGCTCGCCGGTGCCCCCGACCGTACGGTGCTGGCGCGCACCCCGTTGTGGGAGGTGGTCGGCGCGTGCCGGTGACCGCTCCCCGCCCGCCGGCGCGTCGCGGCGCGCCCGCCGGCCCTCCCGGCG
>DASZCY010000064.1:0-15839 GCA_035942615.1 Solirubrobacteraceae bacterium
ACACCGACGTGGACGGGGTGTTCAGCGCCGACCCGCGCATCGTGCCCGAGGCCAGGCTGCTGCCCGTGGTGTCGTTCGAGGAGATGCTGGAGATGGCCGCCTCGGGGGCCGGGGTCCTGCAGTTGCGCTCGGTCGAGTACGCCCGCAACCATGGGGTGCGCATCCACTGTCGGTCAAGCTTTCACGACGAGCCGGGTACCGTGGTGGTCGCCGAGCAGGAGACCGCCGTGGAGCATCCCCTCATCACCGCCGTAACGCACTCCACCGAGGAGGCGCGCGTCACCCTCAAGGGGGTGCCCGACACCCCTGGCTTCGCCGGGCTCATCGCCACCGCGCTGGCCGAGGCCAACGTGAACGTCGACATGATCATCCAGAACGAGCCGGTGAGCGAGGGCCAGGGCGCCGACATGAGCATCACCGTGCCGCGCACCGACGTGACCGACGCCCAGCGCGCGCTGAGCGCCCTGGCTGCCGAGCACGGGGTCGAGATGGCCACCGACGTGGCGATGGGCAAGGTCTCCGTGGTGGGCGCGGGCATGCGCACCCACCCGGGCGTGGCCGCGCGGGTCTTCTCTACGCTGGGCAGCGAGCAGATCAACATCGAGATGATCTCCACCTCGCCCATCAAGATCTCCTGCGTGATCGCCGGCGACGCGGTGCCCACCGCGGTGCGCGCCCTCCATGCCGCTTTCGGGCTGTCGGGCGAGGGCACCATCCGCCAGGAGCGTCCGTTCGGGGAGTTCGCCTGATGCGCCTCGCGGTCGGGGGCGCCACCGGCGCCGTGGGCAGCGTGATGCTCGAGCAGCTGCGCTCGAGGGCCTTTCCCGCCGACGAGATCGCCGTGTTCGCCAGCGCGCGCAGCGCGGGGCGCGAGCTCGACGGTGGCCTGGTCGTGCAGGAGCTCACCGAGGAGGCCCTCGACGGCTTCGACCTTGCCATCTTCTCGGCCGGCGGCTCGACCAGCCGCGAGTGGGCGCCCCGCTTCGCCCAGGCCGGGACCGTGGTCGTCGACAACTCGAGCTCCTGGCGCATGCACGAGGACGTCCCGCTCGTGGTCAGCGAGGTCAACCCCGACGACCTCGACTGGCACGACGGCATCGTGGCCAACCCCAACTTCTCCACCATGCAGCTCATGGTCGCCCTCAAGCCGCTGCACGACGAGGTGGGCATCGAGCGTCTCGTGGTCGCCACCTACCAGTCGGTCAGCGGGACGGGTATGAAGGCCATCGAGGAGTTGCGCCGCCAGGCGCGTGCGGTGCTCGACGGCGACCCCTGGGGCGAGCCGCGGGTCTATGCGCATCAGATCGCCTTCAACGTGCTGCCCCACGCCGGGTCGTTCGCCGAGGGCGACGACCACACCGACGAGGAGCGCAAGCTCATGAACGAGACGCGCAAGATTCTCGGCGACCCCGACATCGGCGTGAGCGCCACCTGCGTGCGCGTGCCCGTCGTCTTCGGTCATTCCGAGGCGGTCAACGTGCAGACGCGTCGTCCGCTGGATCCCGAGCGCGCCCGGACGCTGCTCAGCCAGGCACCCGGCGTGACGGTGCTCGACGACCCCGCCAGCGGGGTCTATCCCATCGCCACCGCCGCCGCCGGGCGCGACGAGGTGTTCGTGGGGCGCATCCGCCGCGATCCCTCCCACGACTCCGCCCTGGACCTGTGGGTGGTGTCCGACAACATCCGCAAGGGCGCCGCCACCAACGCCGTGCAGCTGGCCGAGCTGCTCGTGGGGCGCGACCTGCTCCACGGCCGCTCGGGGGCCCGGGCGAGCCGGACCTAGACGCGGCCGCCTTCCTAGCGGCCCATGTTGCGCAGCTCGCGGCGGCTGGCCACGCCCAGCTTGCGAAACACCGAGCGGGCGTGGGTGCGGACGGTTTCGATGCTCACGTGCAGGGCCTGGGCGATCTGGGCGTTGGAGGCGCCGGCGCGCAGGTGGTCGAGCACCTCGGCCTCGCGCGGGGTGAGCATCTCGGGTCCGGGCGGCTCGGGCGTGAGCGGGGTGGCCGAGCGGGGGAGGACCTGCAGGCCGCGCGAGGCGAGATGGATCACGTTGAGGATGTCGCGCGCCTGGGTCTCCTTGGACAGGCAGGCGGTCGCGCCGAAGCTCAGCATCTGGTTGGCCTCGGCCGGGGAGGGCCGGTTGGCGAGCACGAGCAGGCGGGTGCCCTTGTGAGCGCTGGCCAGGTGATGCACCTCGACGCTCGTGCGCAGTGAGCCGAAGTTCACGATGGCCACCCGGGGGCGGTGCTCGACCAGCGCGGCGGGCAAGGCCTCGACGGGCACGTCGTCGGCCACGATCTGCAGGTGGGGATCCTGGGCGACCAGTGCGCGCAGGCCGAGGGCGACGAGGTCCTCGAAGCGGGAGAGCAGGATCGTTACCGCGTCCGTGCGGGGCATCACCCGAGAGCATCGGCAGCCAAGAGCGCGCGCAAGAGGGGGAGATCGGTCTCCCCCCAAGATCCCCCGCCTCAGGGGAGGCGCGCCCGGCACGCGCCCGCCACCATTTGGCCTGCGTCTGACGCGGGACGACGCCGTCAGCTTCCGTCGGGCGCAAGGGGTACCGCCTCGGGGGGCGCTGTGGCCATCGGGGGGTGGTCACAGCGCCCCGGTGGCGTCGAGGGCCGCGCCCCAACCCCGCCCTGTCAGCCGCCGTCGACGCCCCCGACCACCGACGTCGACCAGTCGATGATCGAGGTGGGTTTGACCACGTGGCGCTGCATGCCCAGCTCCTTGGGCTCGAGGCCGAGCGCGAGCCCGACCAGCTGGGGCAGGTGGAGCACCGGCATGCGCAGGTCGCGCCCGATCGTGCGCTCGGCCAGCGGCTGCTGGAGGTCGAGGTTCAGGTGGCACAGCGGGCAGGGCGTCACCAGGCAGTCGGCGTCGGCGTCCACCGCGTCGCCCAGGTGGCGCCCGGCCTGCTTGAGCGCCACCTCCTTGTTCATGGTGATGATCGGGAATCCACAGCACTTGTAGGCACCCGCGTAGTCGACCACGGTGCCGCCCAGCGCCTCGATGACCTGGCCCATGTAGGTGTCGCGCGGCTTGGCCTCGTCGATGCCCAGCCGGTCGGTGGGGCGCACGATGTAGCAGCCGTAGAAAGGCCCGACGCGCAGGTCGCTGAGCGGGCGCTTCACGCGCGAGCGCAGCTCGTCCAGCCCGATCTCCTCGACCAGCAGCCACAGGAGGTTCTTGTTGGTCAGCCCCTTCTCGTAGGTCAGCCCGTCCTCGCCCAGCGTCTCGTTGACGTGCGCGCGGTACTCGGCGTTCGCGTCCAGGCGCTCCTGACACTCGGTCTGGGCGCCCTGACAGGTCGAGCAGATGTTCATCATCAGCTCGGCGCCCTCGACCTGCTGGGCCAGGGCGAAGGTGCGCGCGTTGAGCGTGTCGGCCAGCTCTTGGTTGTGCTCGGCGATCACGCCCGCGCCGCAGCACGAGGCGCGGTCGAGCTCGACCAGCTCCAGGTCGAGCAGCGGGGCTATCTTGTCCATCGAACCGTGCAGCTCGGGGGTGAAACCCCGGCTCACGCAGCCGGGCCAGTAGGCGACCTTCATCGGGACGGGCTCTTCTCCGGGGACTGGCCGGGCTGTCCGGCCTCGGCGCCCTGCTGACCGCCGTCCCCTCCCTCGGCGGCGCTCCCGGCCGCGTCGGGCGCTGGGCCGCCCCCGGCGCCCTCCTGCTCCTCGTCGTAGCCGCTGATGTACAGGTTCAGCTCGAAGCGCTCGCCCGCCTCGCGCCCCTCGATGGTCTCGTAGATGCGCTTGATCTGCTTGAGGTCGTCCTTGGGCAGGCGGTGGGGCGTGAGCGCGCCCTTGGGGGTGACCTTGCCGCGCAGCAGGGCGGTGGCGATCACCGGCAGCGAGTTGAGCAGCTCGGCGCCGGCCTTGGGAGAGAACTTGCCCAGCCGGGAGTCGCCGCCGTAGGAGCGGGGCAGCACCTCGGCCTCCCACAGGATCCCGTAGTCGCGCACCAGGTTGGTGAACGAGCGCTCGTGGCGCCCGCCGTTGTTGCGGTCGTCGATCTGGTGATCGCGCCCGGCCACGCGGCGCAGGCGCATGATCTGGCTCATCGGCGCCACGCCCTTGGGGCAGGCCTCGATGCACTTGAAGCAGTGCGTGCAGTCGTAGATCCCGTGGGGATCCTCGGCCAGGTCCTTCAGACGCGAGAAGTGCTGGGCGTCGCGCGGGTCGCCCACAAAGCGGTAGGCCTTGGCCAGCGCCGCTGGGCCGATGAAGAGGGGATCGACCTCCATGGACAGGCAGTCCGACACGCAGGCCCCGCACTGGATGCAGGCCATGGACTGCGTGACGTCGACCATCGCCTCGTGGGGGACGACGTACTCGCGTTCGGGGATCGGCTCCTCGTTGATCAGCCACGGCGTGACGCGGCGGATCTTGGCCCAGTGAACGGCGTCCATGTCCACGATCAGGTCCTTGATCACGGGCATGTTGCCCATCGGCTCGACCTCGATCACGCCGCCGCGCGCGCCGGTCATGGCCTGCTCGAGGTGGGTGTGGCAGGCCAGCGCGGGCTGGCCGTTGATGCGCACGCCGCACGAGCCGCAGATGGCCGCCCGGCACGAGCAGCGGATGCCAATGGAGCCGTCAAAGCGTGCCTTGGCCTGGAGGATGCCCTCCAGGACCGACAGGTGGCTCTCGAGCTCGACGGTGTGCTCGTCCCAGTAGGGGGCCTCGCCCGCGTCGGGGTTGAAACGGCGGAGTCGCAGCGTGAACTCGGGCATGACTAACTCAGTACTTCCTCTCTTCCGGCTCCCACTGGGTCATGGTCACGGGCGAGTAGCTCACGTGGGGCGTCTCGTCGCCGTTGCGTGACAGGTCGATGTGCTTGAGCCACTCGTCGTCGTTGCGCTCGGGGAAGTCGGTGCGAAACTGCGCTCCGCGCGACTCCTTGCGCTCGAGGGCGCCCATCACGATGGTCTCGGCGCAGTCGAGCATGTAGCCCAGCTCGATGGCGCCCAGCACGTCCTGGTTGAAGACCGTGCCGCGGTCGTCGATGTAGGCCAACCGCGCCTCCTCCTTGAGCCGGCGCACCGTCTCGTGCGCGGTGGCCAGGCCGTCGGCGTCGCGGAACACCGCGACGTTGCGGTTCATGATCGTTCCCAGCTCGTCCTTGATCTCCGACACGCGCCGGCCCGTTCGCTCGCGGGCGATGATCGAGTCGATGTGCTCGACGTCGCGGCGCAGGCGCGAGATCGGGGCGGAGGGCATGGTCATGGCCTGGGCGCGCTGAGCGGCGTGCTGACCCGAACGGCGGCCGAAGATCAGGGTGTCCAGCAGCGAGTTGGCCCCCAGGCGGTTGCCCCCGTGCACCGATACGCAGGCCACCTCGCCGGCGGCGTACAGGCCGGGCACGGAGGGTACCCGGCCGTGCACATCGGTCTTCACGCCGCCCATGATGTAGTGCTGGCCGGGGCGGATCAGGATCGGCTCGCGGGTGATGTCGGTGCCGGCGAAGTCCTTGCCGATGTTGACGATCTCGCGCAGGGCCTCCAGCACGCGCTTGCGGGGGACCACCGTGATGTCCAGCGCCAGGCCGCCGTTGTCGAAGCCGCGGCCCTCGTTGATCTCGGTCTGCTCGGCGCGGGAGACCACGTCGCGCGAGGCCAGCTCCATCTTGTTGGGAGCGTACTTCTCCATAAAGCGCTCGCCGTCCTTGTTGAGCAGGTGGGCGCCCTCCCCACGGGCGCCCTCGGTGATGAGAAAGCCGTTCTCCACCAGCGTGGTGGGGTGGTACTGGATCATCTCCATGTCCATCAGCGGCGCGCCGATCTCGTAGGCCTGCGCGATGCCGTCGCCCGTGCAGATGAGGGCGTTGGTGGTCGGCTTGAAGCACTGCCCGGCACCGCCCGAGGCGAGGATGACCGCCTTGGCGTCGAAGACCTCCATATCGCCCGTGCGTATGTCACGTGCCACGCAGCCCGTGCAGCGCCCCTCGTCGTCCTGGATGAGCGAGGTGGTGAACCACTCCTCGTAGGAGCTCACGGTCTCGTGGTACTTCATGAGCTGCTCGTAGAGCACGTGCAGGATCGCCTGGCCGGTGATGTCGGCCACGTAGTAGGTGCGTGCCGCAGAGGCGCCTCCAAAGGCGCGGGTACCCAGCAGGCCCTCGTCGTTGCGGTGGAAGGTGACGCCGATGTGCTCGAGGTGCAGCAGCTCGTCGGGCGCCTCCCGGCACATGATCTCGATGGCGTCCTGGTCGCCCAGGTAGTCCGAGCCCTTGACGGTGTCGAAGGCATGGGACTCCCACGTGTCCTCGGGCTTGAGCGCGGCGTTGATGCCGCCGGCCGCCGCCACGGAGTGCGAGCGGACGGGATGGACCTTGGACAGGATCGCCACCGTCGCCCCGGCGTCGGCCGCCGCCAGCGCGGCCCGCTGGCCGGCCAGCCCGGCGCCGATGATCAGCACGTCGTGGGAGGGCATGGCCTGACTCTATCGTCAGCACGCCCCGATCACGTCTTCGCGCCAAGGAGCGCAAACGGCTGCTCCCTCGACGCCGCAGGCCGCGCCTCGGGACGGGTGGTTTCGCCTGCGGTCGCCGGAACTGGCCCCGAGGAGGGGGTTTCGCCTGCGGTCGCCGGAACCGGCCCCGAAGAGGAGGTTTCGCCTGCGGTCGCCGGAACCGGCGATCTCCGGCAACGTTAGCCGCGCGAGGGCACCGCCGCGGCCACCGCGCGGCGGACCTGCTCCACGGTCACCACGCCCCGTAGCACGCCGTCGGGGTCCACGGCCATCAGCGCCCCCTGGCGGCTGAGGCCCTCGCGGCCCAGCAGCTGCTCGACCGGCGTGTCGGCGCGCACCCGCCAGCGCTCGGCGTCCGCCTCCAGCAGCCCGGAGACCGGCGTCGCGGGCCTTCCGGCCTCGACCTCCTGGTCGACCGCGGCCTGGCGGGCCAGGCCCAGGAAGCGCCCGGCCTCGTCGACGGTCGGGAAGAAGTCCCAGCCGTAGCGCAGGAAGAACGTGTCGCGGGCGTCGATGGCGCTCGTGGCGCCGGGCATGGTCACCGGCTCGGCATCCATGATGTCGGCGACCGTGACGCCCGCCAGGCTCTGGCTGAAGGTGGTGGACAGCAGCGCGCTGCGCGCCCCCTGGGTGATGAAGAACCCCAGCAGGCCCAGCCACACCGCGTTGAGCAGGTCACCGGTGGCCAGACCCAGGTAGATGCCCAGGCCGACGAGCAGCCAGCCGAAGCCCTGCCCCGTCCACGCGGAGACGCGCGAAGCCCTGATGCGGTCGCCGGTGATCGTCCACACGAGCGCCTTGGCCAGGCGCCCGCCGTCCAGCGGGAAGGCGGGCAGCATGTTGAAGGCGAACAGCAGCACGTTGAAGGTCGCCAGAAAGGCCAGCAGCGCCGGAACCGGCGACGCGCTGCCGGCCTCCTGAAGGGTCATGAGCGCGAGCACGTCGCCGCCCCCGGCGACCAGCACGCTCACGCCGGCACAGACCACGGCCACCACGAGGGTCACCGCCGGACCCGCCGCGGCCACGCGGAACTCCTCTCCGGGCGTCTGCGTGTCGCGCGTCATCCTGGCCAGGCCGCCCAGCAGCCACAGGTCGATCCCGCTGATGCCGATCCCGTTGCGCCGGGCCACGACGGCGTGCCCGAGTTCGTGCAGGACCAGCGAGACGAAGAACAGCAGCGCGCTGGCCACCGCCACCGTGTAGGCCTGCACCTCCGAGCCGCCCAACTGCACGCGAAAGCGCTCGGACAGCAGATAGATGAGCAGAAAGAGCACGAGGAACCAGCTCGGGTTCACGCCGATGCGAATCCCGAAGAGGCGCACGAGCTGGATGGAGCCTCCGCCGAACATGGGCGTTGATCATGGCAGGGGGACCTGGGCGGCCTCTCGGAGCGAGCGCAGGAATTCCCCGACCTCGGCGGCGCTGCGCTCGGGCTGGTCCTCGAAGACGAAGTGTCCGGCGTCCTCCAGGACCACCAGGCGGTGGTCGGGCAGCGCCTGGGCGAAGCGGTGGGCGCCGCCGACCGGCGTAAAGCGGTCGTTGGCACCCCACAGCAGCAGCGTGGGCGCGGCCAGCTCGGACAAGCGGGACTCGTAGGGCGCCAGCTTGGCGAAGTCGCCGGAGCGCAGGCGGGCCAGCGCGGCGCGCCGGCGCGGCTCGTCGGCGAGGCCCTGCCAGCAGGCTTGCACCATGTCCTCGCCCGCGGCGGGCAGGCGGCGCGCAGCATCGAGGAGAAGGTGCCATGGTTCAGGTGCACGAGCATGCGCTCGCCCATCGGGCCGCGCAGCGTGTCGCCCAGGCCGTGCCATCGCGCGTTGGCGAAGAAGCCGGTGCACGAGAGCACCAGGGCGCGGGGACGCAGTCCGGCGTCCAGGGCCCAGCGCAGCGCGATCAGCCCGCCCCAGGCGTGCACCACGGGGGCCTCTGGCTTCACCTGCGCGGCGGCGACAAAGGCCTCCAGGGCCCGCACGTGGGCCTCCCAGGTGCCTCGCTGTCCTCCAGCGGGGAGTCGCGGAAGCCCTCACCTCTCGGTCCCGGGCGCCGGGGCCCGCGCCGCGCGCTCCGTGACGTTGCCCGAGTTCTCCCACACCGAGTTCAGCGGCGCCTCTCGGTACAGGCCTGGCATGTCCGACCCTCGACGTAGCCGTTGCCCCCCAGGCATTCCAGGGCCTCGAAGGCCACGCCGGGGAAGCGCTTGCACTCCCAGAACATGGCCAAGGTCACGGTGGCGCTCAGGGTCCTCACGTGCGTTGCGCGATCGCGACGCGGGCTCCGGCGGCGCGCAGGAGAGGTCGACGAGGGCGCGGACCAGGTGCTCGGGCGACACGGCTTCGTCGGTCCGTGCGAGTGGGCCGACGAGCGCCTCCCCGATCGCGCCGACCAGGGCTGCCGCGGTGAGGTCGACGTCCTGGCTTGGAAGGTGGCCGTCGGCGATGCCCTCGTCGAGGACGGCGGCGAAGCTCTCGGCGTAGGCGCAGCGAAACAGCAGACGCTCGGCCTCCACCGTCGGGTCGGCGGGCTCGGCCAGCAGCGCGTAGGCCAGGCGCGGCGCGCGCAGCGCCCGCCGCGCGAAGGTCTCCACGCCGGCGCCCAAACGCTCAAAGGGGGCGGTCCCTTCCCCGATCGCGGGGCGATCACCCAGGGGCCCGCCCTGCTGACCGCGGCGCGCACCGCATCCACTTCCCGCTGCGAAACACGGCGGAAGACCTCGGCAAACAGCTCGGCCTTGGAGGGGAAGTGGCGGTACACGCTGCCCGTGGCCACGCCGGCCTCGCGGGCCACCGCGGCGATGGAGGTGGCACCGAAGCCACCGCGGGCGATCAGTCGCGCGGCGGCATCCAGAAGCTGCTCGCGCCTGCTGACCCGCCGAGCCTCGGTGCGCCGGGTGGCTCGATAGGGCATCGCCGCCAAGAATGAACCAAGGTTCAGTGCTTATGGCAAGGTGGTGACTCCTCCCCTCACAGCGGGTCCGAGCCGCTCGGCTCGACCGTCCGGCCGGGGCGGGCCGGCCCCTCGGACTCGCCGGGGCGCGTGGGCGGATGAGCCACCAGCCCGCGCAACGCGCCCGTCACCCGGCGGCCGAGGGACTCCGCGTCGGGATCGGCTTCGCCGGTCTGCACCGGCAGCTGCTGGGCGACCTCGGCGCCGTAGAGAAAGACGTTGGTGGTCAGCCAGACGAAGACCAGGAAGGCCACCACGGTACCCAGAGAGGCATAGACCGCGCTGAGGTTGGCGACGTTCTCCAGGTACAGCGCGAACAGCGTCTTGGTCCCCTCGTAGCCCACGGCGGCGATCACGCCGCCCGCCAGGGCGTGGCGCAGGCGCACGGGCGCGGAGGGCAGAAAGCGAAAGAGCGCTGTGAAGATGGCCAGGGCCAGCACCGCGGGCAGCACCTGGCCCAGGGCCAACACCGCGTCCCCGATCGCCGAGCCGACGGCGCCCAGCTCGGTTTCGCTCGCGCGCGAGAGCTTGCGCACGAGGAAGGTCAGCGTCAACGAGAGGCCCACCACCAGGCCCGCCCCCAACACCAGCAGGACGTCGAGTGCCTTGCCGCGCAGGGGCGGGCGCGGATCCTCCACGTCCCACACCGTGTTGAGCGCGAAGCGCAGAGCGCCCATCACGCCGCTGGCCGCGACGAGCAGGAAAACCACGCCCACGGCGCCGGTGGCCCCGGCGCTCTCGGTGACCGTGCCCAGGAGGTTCTGGAGCTCCACGCGCCCGGCTTCGTCGCGCAGGGGCACGCGGTCGAGGATGGTGTCGATGATCTGCGCGCGGGCGTCGTCGTCATCGAAGACCAGCCCCGCCACGGCGACCATGATGATGGCCAGGGGAAACACGGCCAGCAGCGCGTAGTAGGAGATCGCGGCCGCGAGCGTGGTGCAGCCGTCGGCGACGAACTCGCCGAGCGCCCCTTCGGCGACGGCGCCGGTACGGCGGAGGAGGCGCATCCGACGTTGCTACCCAACCATGGCGCTCTGTGCGACGCGCAGGGCGCGTCAGAAGGGCAGGAACACCGCGCGGCGGTCCAGGCGCTCGACCGTGACGGGGGGAAGCTCGAGCAGGGCGCCGGCTTCCTCGGTGGAGGAGAAGCCCCCGACCTCGTCGCGCAGCTCCACCAGGCGATGGGCGGTTGGGGCGTCGAGCCCAGGCAGCGCGGCGAGACCGAAGAGCACCCACCAGCCCCCCACGCGCTCGATGTCGGCGCCCGCCACCTTCAGACCAGACCCAGGCCCTGGACCGCGTCGCGCTCGTCGGTGAGCTCGTTGACGGTCGCATCGATCCTGCCCTGGGCGAACTCGGCGATCTCCAGGCCCTGCTCGATCTCGTAGGAGCCGTCCGAGCAGCGCACCGGGAAGCTCGACACGATGCCCTCGGCCACGCCGTAGGAGCCGTCGGAGGGCACGGCCATGGAGCGCAGCCCGTCGGCGCCCAGCACCCAGTCGCGCACGTGATCGATGGCGGCGTTGGCTGCGCTGGCGGCGCTGGAGGCGCCCCGCGCGTCGATGATCTCGGCGCCGCGCTTGCCCACCCGCGGGATGTACTCGTTCTCGTACCAGTCCAGGTCCACCTGATCGACCGCGCGCTGGCCGCCGACCCTGGCGTTGAACAGGTCGGGGAACATGGTGGGGGAGTGGTTGCCCCACACCACGAGGTCCTGCACGTCGCCGACGCCGACCCCCAGCTTGCCGGCCAGCTGGGCGACCGCACGGTTCTCGTCCAGGCGCGTCATGGCCGTGATGCGCTCGGGCGGGATGTCGGGAGCGTTGGCGGCGGCGATGAGGGCGTTGGTGTTGGCCGGGTTGCCGACCACCACCACCCGCACGTCGTCGGCGGCGCGGGCGTTGAGTGCCTCTCCCTGGGGCTTGAAGATCGCGCCGTTGGCCTCGAGCAGGTCGGCGCGCTCCATGCCCTTGGAGCGCGGGCGGGCGCCGACCAGCAGTGCGACGTTCGCGCCGTCAAAGGCCTGTCGGGGATCGTCGTGGATGTCCACGGACGCCAGCAGCGGGAAGGCGCAGTCGTGCAGCTCCAGCGCGGTGCCCTCCGCGGCCTTGACCGCGTCGGGGATCTCCAGCAGGCGCAGCTCGATCTCCTCGTCGGGACCGAGCATCTGCCCCGAGGCGAGGCGGAAGAGCAGGGCGTAGCCGATCTGGCCGGCGGCGCCGGTGACTGCGACTCGGGTGGCCATCAGGCGGTCATCTCCTTGTTGAGGTTCGCGTCGATCGCGTCCAGGAAGTCCTGGGTGGTCAGCCAGCCCTGGTCGCCTCCCACCAGCAGGGCGAGGTCCTTGGTCATCTTTCCGCTCTCGACGGTCTGCACGCACACGCGCTCCAGCGTGGCCGCGAAGTCGCCGACCTCGGGCGTCCCGTCCAGGCGTCCCCGGTGCGCCAGCGCGCGCGTCCAGGCGAAGATCGACGCAATCGGGTTGGTGGAGGTCTCCTCGCCGCGCTGGTGCTGGCGGAAGTGGCGCGTGACCGTGCCGTGGGCGGCCTCGGCCTCCACGGTGTTGCCATCGGGGGTCATGAGCACGCTGGTCATGAGCCCCAGCGACCCGAAGCCCTGGGCGACGGTGTCGGACTGCACGTCCCCGTCGTAGTTCTTGCACGCCCAGACGTAGCCGCCCTCCCACTTCAGCGCGGCGGCCACCATGTCGTCGATCAGGCGGTGCTCGTAGGTCAGCCCGGCGGCGTCGAAGTCCTGCCTGAACTCGTCGTCGAACACCTCCTGGAAGATGTCCTTGAAGCGCCCGTCGTAGGTCTTCAGGATGGTGTTCTTGGTGGACATGTAGACGGGGAAGCCGCGCTCCAGCCCGTAGCGCATGGACGCGCGCGCGAAGTCGCGGATCGACTCGTCGAGGTTGTACATGGCCATCGCCACGCCCCCGCCCACGGGGAAGTCGAAGACCTCGAGCTCGATCGGCTGGCCGCCGTCGCTGGGCGTGAAGGTCAGCATCAGCTTGCCCTCGCCGGGGATCTTGGTGTCCGTCGCGCGGTACTGGTCGCCGAAGGCGTGGCGGCCGATGACGATCGGCTTGGTCCACCCGGGCACCAGGCGCGGCACGTTGGTCATCACGATCGGCTCGCGGAAGATGACCCCGCCGATGATGTTGCGGATCGTCCCGTTGGGCGAGCGCCACATCCGCTTCAGGCCGAACTCCTCCACCCGCGCCTGGTCGGGGGTGATCGTCGCGCACTTCACGCCGACGCCGTGCTCGCGGATCGCGTTGGCGGCGTCCACGGTCACCCCGTCGTCGGTCGCGTCGCGGTGCTCCAGGCCGAGGTCGTAGTACTCGAGCTCGACGTCGAGGTGGGGCAGGATCAGCTTCTCCTTGATGAACGCCCAGATGATCCGCGTCATCTCGTCGCCGTCCAGCTCGACGATGGGGGTTTGCACCTTGATCTTGGCCATGGGGGAGAGGCTATGCGAGCAGTCCCTGACGCGGTGGCGCGACGCGGGCTTGCCGAGGCTGGTCCAACGCTTGCGATGTTGCCCCGTTGTCGCCGCCGTTCTGAGAGCACGGGCGCCCAGCCCTTTGCGACGCGGATGACGGGTGAGGTGGGCCCGGGCTCCAGACGGACGCCGTCGATGTCACACGGGATCGCGCGGCATCCTCGCGCCGGCTGGCTACCTACGCCGCCTCCCGCGGATGCCACCCGCGGCCGCGCTTTTCCACCAGCCCGTCCTGGGCCAGGCCCGGCAGGACGCGGTACAGGTAGTTCTGCTGAATCCCCATCTGCTCGGCGATCTCGGGGATGGAGATGCCGGGGTTGGCCTTCACCAGGTCGAGGGCCTGGGTGGACCGGGTCCCGCTGCCGCGGGGACGCCCGCGGCGCCGACCGTTGGAAGAGCCGGAGGAGGCGCGGGAGCGCCGGCCGCGTCCGGTGGTGGTGGCGGTGGAGGTCGAGGACTGCACGTTCATGCCGTCCAGGGCGGCCTTGGCGGCCTCGAGGCGGTGGAACTCGTCCACAAGCGGCTTGAGCTCCTTCAGCCGGTCGTTGATCTCGCGCTTCTTGTCGTCGAGGAAATCAGTCATGTGAATGACATTACATCACTCACACTTACTGCTCCAACAACTGCTTCAAACGTTGCAATGAGGTGGCAGCTTCGCGCTCGGGCACGCCGCCCACCAGCGCCCGCGAAGCAATCGAGCCCAGCGGCCCAAAAGGCGCCGTGAACTCGTTGCGATACTCGAAGTGCGTCCCCCCGCCGTCGCGCTCGCGCAGGAGGTTCTCGATCAGGGCCTTCGAGCGCGCCGGCCCCGTGCCCTCCCACCGCGCGAACCACGGCGCGTCGACCTCGTCGAGCCGCCACCGCACACGGAAGCTCACGCCACGCAGGGACAGCGCCTGGTGCATGCGAAAGCCGGGGCGAAGTGGGCCGTCGTCCACGTGGTCCACCCCGCTGACGATCGTGACCCATTCCGTCGTGCGGGCGGGGTCCATCGCGGCGTCCCACACGGCCGCGGGCGGCGCGGCTATGTCGATCTGGGCGACGACGAGGGACACCTCGCGTGCACCCTACCCGCGGGGCGGTCCCTCAGCCTTCGACCAAGGCCTTCAGGCGCTGCAGGGAGGCATCGGCCTCCTCGCGCGGCGCGTCGCCGGTCACCGCGCCGGCGGCCATCCTGCCCAGCGGGCCGCCGGGAACGTCGAAGCTGTTGGCGTAGAAGAAGCGCGTCCCGCGGTCGGTTGCGGCGAGGCGGTACTCGGTCATGGCCGACGAGCCGGCGGGGCCGTCGCCCTCCCAGCGCACCAGGCAGGGGGCATCAACCTCTGCGGCCGTCCATGCCACGATGAACGGCTGGCCGTGCAGGACCATCTCCTGCTCCATGGTGAAGCCCTGCTGCAGCGGTCCGGCGTCGGCGCGCTCAAGCGAGCGGTGGATCGTCACCCACTCGCCCAGACGGCGGGGATCGGAGACGATCGCCCATACCTCATCCGGTGGGGCCCCGATCTCCATGGTGGTCTGCACGCGATCTGCCATGGCGCCTGCTTACCCGCCGCTCCGCCGGACCAGCCACCTGGCGCGTCAGCGCGCCGCGAGCTCCTCGTCGGCCTCCCACTCGCGCAACGCGCGCTCCACCGCTCGGTCGAAGGAGCGCAGGCGCACTCCGAGGACCGGCGCGGCCTGCTCCTCGCGGGGCAGCAGGTCGGAGCCCAGCGAACCCATCAGCGGCTCGATCAGGGCCGGATCCTCACCGGCGATCGCGGCGGCCACGCGGCTGGAGAGCGGGGTGAGGCTCACGGGTAGCCGCAGCGACGGTCGGGGCACGAGCATGTGATCGCGGATGCGGTCGATCAT
Source organism: Solirubrobacteraceae bacterium (assembly GCA_035942615.1). Lineage (GTDB taxonomy): Bacteria > Actinomycetota > Thermoleophilia > Solirubrobacterales > Solirubrobacteraceae > Siliceabacter. Next base: position 14,778 of record DASZCY010000064.1, read on the forward strand.
CTCGCGGTAGCTGAGGATGTCGGGGCCCACCGCATCGAGCGACCGCCCGGCCACGGTGGGTACGGTCGCCGCGGCGCCCAGCAGTTCGGCCATGTCGCGCCCGTCGATGGGCTGGGTGCGAAAGCGCGTCCAGGGCGGCAGGGGCATGATCGGGACGCGCTCGACCAGGCGCACCAGGAAGCGGAAGGAACGCGAACGCGCGCCGACGACGATCGAGGCGCGCAGGGCCAGCGCGTCGGGCAGGGCGTCGAGCAGCACCTCCTCGACGGCCAGGCGGCTGGCCAGATGCGCCGAGAGGCGTTCGCCGCTTGGCACCAGCCCGCCGAGGTAGACCACCCGCCGCACCCCCGCCGCGCGTGCGGCGCCCGCAAAGTGCTCGGCCGAGCGCCGTTCGGCGTCGGCGAACCCGCCTCCGCCCGACGAGGCACGCTCCATGGAGTGGATGAGGTAGAAGGCGACCTCCACGCCCTCCAGCGCGCGCGCAAGGCCTGCTCCGGTGAACGCGTCACCGGCCACCATGGTCACGCCCGACGGGCCCGCCCCGTCCGCCCCGCGGCGCGAGAGACCGACGAGCTCGTGTCCGTCGCGCTGCAGACGGGGGACCAGGGAGCCGCCCACGTAGCCGGTGACGCCGGTGACCAGGATGCGCATGCGCGCACAGGCTGGCACGCCGTGGACGTCCAGCGCCGCCTGGAAGCCGCCGACCGGGTGCGTCTCGCCGGCTGGGTGATTCGTCCGCACGGTGCGGCTTGGGCGTCGTGCCGGGGGGGTGAGGATCGGGGGACGCGGCCATCGTTGCGTGGACCCCCCGATTTCTGCGTCATTTGCGACGTGCCCCGATCGGCTTTTTCGCCATTTGCGAGAAGGCCGTCGCCGGGGCTCTTGCGCGCCCCGGTCCGGGCGGGGTTCAATGCCGCCCGTCGACAGACCGGCACGACCGCCACGACAAGGGAGCGCACGAGGAGCATGACGAAGGGACGGACCGCTGCGAAGAAGGTGAGCTGCGAGCAGTGCTACTTCCGCTGCAACCTGCTCTGTGCGCTGGAGCTCGACGAGCCGTGC
>DASZCY010000065.1:0-3801 GCA_035942615.1 Solirubrobacteraceae bacterium
GCGGTGAGCAGCAGGCGCACTGGCGGGTCGCCGCTCGCGGCCGGGCCCCCGGCCGCGAAGCCCCCGCCGCCCGTGAGCTCGGAGCCGGGGTGGCGCGGGTCCTCGGCCACGACGTTCTGGGTGGCCCGCCGGGGGGTGATCGCGCGGGTGAGGCGAGCAGCGCCGGTCAGCTCGCCCAGCGTCAGCACGAGCGCGGCGCCCGCCAGCGCCGCGCCGACCACCGCGCTGTCGATCATCACCAGGCTCGCGACGACGCCCGCCAAGCAGTGCAGCGCGTGCACCAGGCCGTCGTAGGGGCGTACCCACACCGTCTCGATGCGCGGGCGGTAGCCCAGCGCGCGCAGCTCGTCCGCCGCTGCCAGCGCCGCCCGTCGCTCAGCGTCGCTGCCCGCGGCCCGCCGGCGGATCCCCGCCAGCCTGTGCGCGATCGCCGAGGGGTCCATGGCGGCGGGGATGCTGGCATGTCGCGCGGGCGGGCTCCGCCGGGCGGTCCGCCGAGCGCCTCGTGCCACGGGACCGCAGAGGTCCTCGCGCTCGACCGAGCCGCGCGCGGGCCGGGAGGGGGCTTCATCGACACCACGCCATCCATATCCTCGCGCGCCATGCACGCCATCGCCCCCGCCCGCCGCGGTCTGGCCCGCCGGGCCCGGCATCATCCGCCCACGGAGGCGGCGCGTCGCTGGGCGGAGGGCCGCCCAACGGTGCCATGACCGTTACACCGACCACGCTGGGGGTGGTGGCCGCCGAGGCTGCGCGCGCCGCGGGTGAGCTGCTGGCCCAGCGCTTCGCCCAGCGCAATGAGAAGCCGGTCCGCACCAAGACCACGCCGACCGATCCGGTCAGCGAGGCCGACATGGCTGCCGAGCGGGCGATCCGCGAGGTGCTGGCCGCGCGGCGGCCCGGCGACCGCGTGCTCGGAGAGGAGGGCGGCGAGACCAGCGGTGACGACGAGGCCGAAGCCGGCCTGCTTTGGATCGTCGATCCGCTGGACGGCACGGTCAACTTCCTCTTCGGCATCCCGGCGTGGTGCGTGTCGGTCGCCGTTCACGACGGGGAAGGAGCCCTGGCGGGCGTCGTCTACGACCCCCTGCGCGACGAGCTGTTCGCCGCCGAGCGCGGCGGGGCCGCAACGCTCGGCGACCGGCCGCTGGAGGCGTCGGCGCGCGACGAACTCGCCACGGCGCTGGTGGCCACCGGCTTCGGCTACGACCCGGCGGTGCGCGAGGCGCAGGCCGCCGTGGTCGCCCGCGTGCTCCCGCGCGTGCGCGACGTGCGCCGGGCGGGCTCGGCCGCGCTCGACCTGGCGTGGACGGCCGCAGGCCGCCTGGACGCCTACTACGAGCGCGGCGTTCAGCAGTGGGACATCGCCGCAGGAGTGCTCGTCTGCGAGCGCGCCGGGCTGGAGGTGCGCGAGCTCGCGGCGCGCGACCCTGCGCCCGCCGGCCTCCTGGCCGCACCGGCGGGCCTCATCGAGCCGCTGCTGGCGCTGGAGATCTGAGCGGCGCCCGGGCAACGGCGGGCTAGCCGGCGCTCGTCGTCCATGGTTCTGCCGGGATCGTGGCTTGCCCTCCCGATCGTGCCCGGCGGCGAGGGCGGCTACTCGACCGAGACGAGGTCCACGACGAAGACCAGCGTCTCGCCGGGACCGATGACCGGCGGTGAGCCCGCGTCGCCATAGGCCTGGTCGGGGGGGATGACCAGCCGACGGCGCCCGCCCACCTTCATGCCAGCGATGCCCTCGTCCCAGCCCGGGATGACCTCGCCGGCGCCCAGCGTGAAGGTAAAGGGCTCGCCACGGTTGTAGGAGGCGTCGAACTCCTCGCCGGTCTTGTAGAGCACGCCGACGTACTGCACCGTGACCATGTCGCCCTCCTGCGCGGTCCGCCCGTCGCCCTTGACGAGGTCCTTGGTCTTCAGCTCCTCGGGTGGGGAACCTTCGGGCACCTGCACCTCGGGCTTGCTCGTCGGACCGGGCTGCTCGGCGGGCGGCTGCTGGGTCGCGGTCGGCGGGGCGGTCTGGGTGGGCGGGGCCGCCTCCCGCTCGGCGGGCGCCTCGGCGCCGCCGCAGCCCGTAACGGCAAGCAAGCCGGCGACGCACAGCGCCGCTACGGCGAGTCGATGGGAGCGTGCGGACATGACGCGCCACCCTACGATGTCAGGGCCGCCCGGGTGATGGAATGGGTAGACATGATGGCCTCAAAAGCCATTGCCCTTCGGGGCGTGCGGGTTCGAGTCCCGCCCCGGGCATGACGACGCGTCAGGCTGTGCGCGCAACGCCCCGGCGGGAGCCGTCGGGACGGCGCTCGACCTCGACCGACCACCTCTGGCGAAAGCCGGCCATCGCAAAGACGATGATGGCCAGTTGCAGGCCGACGATCGCGAAGGCCAGCACGCCCAGGGTCGTGCCCTCCAGCGGCGGCGAGGCAAAGCCGGCCTGGTCGCGCGCCAACCACTGCGGTGCGGCAACGGCGGCGAAGAGGGCCAGCAGGGTGGCCAGCGCCGCGGCGACCGGAAGCATCCCGCTGCGCCAGCGCGCGATGTAGAAGGCCAGCAGCACGTAGAGCGCCGCGAAGACGATCTGGCCGGGCCTGGCCTCCCGCGTGGCCTCCCACCCGCCGAGGCTCACGATCACGATGACCACCGTGCTCGCCAGCAGCAGCCCCACGACGATCAGCTTTACGAGCTTGGATCTCGCCTTGTCACGGTTGGGATACTCGATGACCGTGTCAGTCGGGGTGTCCAAGAGGGTGGCCATGGCGGCAAGATACCGGCGCGCGGGCGTGGTGGAACCGGTAGACACGCCGGCTTTAGGTGCCGGTGGCGCAAGCCGTGGGGGTTCGAGTCCCTCCGCCCGCATCGGTCGAAACCTCTTCCATCTCTTCCGAGGACGGGGAGGCGATGGCCCCCCACCGCCTGGGGGAACGTGCAGCCTCGGGAAGCGGGGCACCCAGGACTCGAACCTGGAACCCCCGGTTTTGGAGACCGGTGCTCTGCCAATTGAGCCAGTGCCCCGAGGACGACGAGCGTATCGGACCCACGCGATGCTTCTGTCCGGGTCAATGTAGAACGTAGTTCGTGCCGCGCGTTGTGTTTTCGCCGAGGAAGTTGTCAAGAACGTCCTCGACCTCTGCCAGTCCGGACGTCGCACGCACGAGGTGGCTCGGCGCACCGGCTGAGTCAGGGGACGGTCGCTCGATGGTCGCGGGGCGGGGTTCCCATCCGACCACTCGGGGGCCAGCTGCCATAGCTGCGGCGGTGTGATGCATGCGGCGGCTTCGGGCGCCGACTTCGCTACTTGCTCGAGCTTTACCTCGGTGACGGATGCCTGAGCCGCCATGGCGACAATGTGTCGCTGCGACGCGTGCTGGACAGTGCCTACCCAGGGATTATCGCCGAGGCTCGTGAGCGACGACTCCGGGACCGTCCGTCCGGAAAGTCGGCCGCCCACCCGGGGGCGCCGTGGGCGCGCTAGCATGACGACACGCTGGCGGGCGAGGTGTAGTGGTTGCACAGGAGCCTTCCAAGCTCCTAGGGCGGGTTCGATTCCCGTCGCCCGCTCTGCACTCCACGGGGAGTGGCGCAGTCTGGTAGCGCATCCGGCTGGGGGCCGGAAGGTCGCAGGTTCAAATCCTGTCTCCCCGACTCTTCGACGCACGGGCAACGAAATGCGCCACAGCCGAACCTCCCGCGTCCGCCGCGGATCCTCCCTGCAGCCACCGGCACGGCCCTGCACCCGCCCTACGCCGCTGAAACAACCCCACGCGACGTCCCGGCTTGGCGCGTGCCTGCAAGGCCCTGCAC
>DASZCY010000066.1:0-4188 GCA_035942615.1 Solirubrobacteraceae bacterium
CGCTCGCGCTCGTGACGCAACTCGGCTAGGCGCTGCTCGAGCTGGTCGGACATCTTGTTGAATTCCTCGCCCAACGCGGCGAACTCGTCGCGTCCGGTGGTGGGAACGCGGGTGGAGAAGTCCCCTCGGCCCAGGCGACGCGCCGCCTCCAGAAGCCCCGCGACCTGCTGGGCGAGCGAGCGCGAGACCGCCAGTGCGAAGACGAAGGCCAGCGCGAAGAAGCCCAGCAGGATGGCCCCTGCCAGGATGCGGGCCTGCTGCACCTCAGCCCTCGTCGCCTGCTTGGGCCTCAGTACGGAGACCTGTACCCGGCGGCCTTCGAACCCCGGCGCGGCGAAACCGAGCGTGCGGTACTCCACGCCGTCGATCTCCACGTTGTCCTCGACGGCCATCTCGGGCAGCGATCTGTCGTCCAGCCCCTTCGAGGTGCCCAGGACGCGACCTCCGGCGCGCACCACGACCTGCGCGCCGGTGAACCGGCTCACCCGCCGGCTGAAGGCTCCGGCGCGCAGCACCGACACCTGCAGCTCACCCGCCAGCGTGGTGCCGTCTTGCCTCTCGAGAACGCGGCGGGCGGGCGCGGTGGCATCGGGCGTGCCTACCTCGACCACCACCTCGCCGTTGCGTACGAGCACGATGCGCTCGACCGGCTCGTTTCGTGCGAGCGCCCTGGCGCGCGCCCGCGCGGCTGGTAGGTCGCCGTCGCGCAGTGCGGCGGCCATCCGCTCGTACTGGTCCTCGCGGTCTCTGACGGCGTTGTTGGCGTCTTTGATGGCCTGGGCGTAGAACTTGACGGCCACCTCCAGGCGCCCGGCCAGGTTCGCGTCGGCCTTGCCCTCCTCGTTGTCGGAGATCAGCCCGAAGAGGACGGCCGCCAGTGACAACATCGGCACGAGCACGATGAGCACGAAGAAGAGGGTCAGGCGGTTGCGAAAGCTCACGGGCGCCGCGCGGAGCGTACCCTTGCCATCGGCAGGCGCTCCAGCCTCCTTGAGCGTCGGCGGGCTACAATCGAGTGCGCCTCGGGGCTATAGCTCAGTTGGGAGAGCGCCTGGATCGCACCCAGGAGGTCGCCGGTTCGAGCCCGGCTAGCTCCATGTCTCGAAGGCCCTGGGCAGCGGGTCTTTCATGCTCGGCGATCGGGTCGGCGTCGCGGGGGGAAGCTGACGCTGCAGTGGGGCGGGACCGCGAACAGCGGTGTCCTGCGCCGTCGCCGATCGTGGCGGTACGCTGCCACGAGCGGTCTGGAGCATGATCACGACCTTGGCCGTCTTCGAGCCTGACCTGATCCAGGTGCTGAGTCTCTAGATGGACGACCTGACCGCCGGCTTGGGCGTGCTCGTCGGCGCTCGGGCGACGCTCCGACCGACGCAGCCCGACGATCTCGCGGCGCTGTTCGCGATCCGAACGGAGCCCGAGGTCGCGGCGTGGTGGGGGAAGCTTGGGCCGCCTGAGGAGGAAGGGCCGTACCTGCTGTCCGGCCTGACGGTGTGGGTCGGCGGGGCCGTAGCCGGCTGGCTCGAGATCCACGAGGAGGCCGAGCCGATGTCTCCCCACGCGACGTTCGATCTGTTCCTCGGCGCGGGCAACCGCGGACGGGGGGTGGGGCGCGAGGTCCTAGGCCTGGCCATCGACGCGCTCGTGGAACGTGGCCACCACCGCTTTCAGATCGATCCCGCCGCCACCAACGAGACGGCGATTCGCTGCTATGCCGCCGTCGGATTCCGGCCGGTCGGCCGGTTGCGCGAGGCGGAGCGCGCCCCGGACGGCACATGGCGCGATGCACTCCTCATGGACCTACTAGCCCGCGAACGAAGATGAGCCAACGAGCACTTGACTCCCACCGGCGAGAAGCCACCCCTATGACGTGTGACACCACGGAGCTGACGCCCGGCCGGAAACCGAGCGGCACCGGTGTCGGGTCGTCGCAGCGGCCAGTCACGGGAGCCGAGGCCTCCGCCCGGTCGGCGGGCGTATCCTTGCCGCGATGTCGGTGAAGCTGTACGTGGTCGAGGGATCGCACCCGTGCGCGACGGTCGAGCGCGCGCTCGAGCTGAAGGGGGTTCCCTACAGGCGGGTGGAGCTTGTCGAGCTGGCCCACATGCCGCTTCAGCGCATGCGCTTCGGCGCACCGACGGTGCCCGGGATCGTGTTCGAGGACGGCGAGAAGGTGCTCGGCTCTCGCGCGATCGTCCACCGCCTCGACGAGCGCGTCGACGACCCACCACTCCTGCCCTCCGACCCGGCCGACCGCGCGCGGGTGGAGGAGCTCGAGCGCTGGGGCGATGAGGAGCTGCAGTCCGTCGCGCGGCGCATCTGCTGGGCTGTCTTTCGCCACGACGCGGGCCCGATGCCCAGCTATGCGGAGGGCTCCAAGTGGCCGGTGCCGGCGGGCGTGATTCGGAGGGTGGGACCGATCATCGCCCGCGGCGCGGCCCGGGTGCATGGCGCCGACCACGCCCGGCTCGTCGAGGACGTGCGCGCCGTCCCGGAGCTGATCGCCCACGGGAACCGAGCCATTGACGAGGGGACGATCGGCGGCCACAGCCCCAATGCCGCCGACCTGCAGATCGCACCGAGTATCCGGCTGATGCTCACCTTCGACGACCTCAAGCCGATGATCGCTGGCACGCCGGCCGGCGAGCTCGCGCTGCGGTTGTTCCCCGACTGGCCGGGGCACTCGCCGGTGGGCACGATCCCCACGGGCATCGTCCCGAGCCCGGCGCCAGCCTGAGCTGCTCAACTGGCCGGTCCCCCCTGGGACGACCTGGTGGAGGAGCGCCATGCTGTCGGACGTCCAGCGACGGCCTTCGCGCAAAGTACCGGGTGATGGAGCGTACTGATGAGGCGCTGCTCGAGGCCGTGGCCATGACGAAGCCGTCACCAACGCCGCGGCGCACCATGGCCTGGCCTAGAGCCAGGCGCGGAAAATCGTTCCGGCAGGGATCGCGAAACCCCACGGGCCGGCGGCCGCACCTCGAGGCGCCGAAAGTGCTCTCTCCGCGATCCTCGCCCTCTGGCCGTCACCCGATCGGGCAGGGCACGCCTCAACAGACGCCACCACGTTGGTAGGTTGGCCGCGGGAGAATCTGCGCCTTGGACAAGCCTGTGAAGATCGCGATCGCCGGTGGCGGCTACGGCTCGAAGGTCGCCCTGCCGGTCTACACGGAGCTCGACGAGTTCGAGCCGGTGGCGCTGTGGTCGCGGCAACCGGAGCGTGCGCGGGAGCTGGCCGAGGACGCCGGGCTCGAGCTCGGGACGTCGCAGCTCGAGGAGCTCCTGTCGTTTCCCGGTCTCGAGGCGGTGCACGTCGCCACGCCGGTGGTGGCCCACGGCGCGTTCGCCACGGCGGCGGCCCAGCGCGGCCTGCACGTCATGTGCGAGAAGCCGCTGGCCGACGACCTCGAGCACGCGCAGCGCATCGCGTCGACGATCAGGTCGGCGGGCGTGGTCGGCGCGGTGGACTACGGGCGGCGCATGCAGGAGTCCCGCCGTCGCCTGCTCGAGCGCGCCCGCGAGGTCGTCGGCCGCCCCCGGCTGGCCTGTGTCTCGCTCGTCTACACCGCCCACGCCCACCCCGAGTCGCGGCCCTACACGTGGGTCAACGACGCCACGCTGGGCGGCGGGCGCCTGCAGGGCTACGGCGTGCATGACCTCGACCTGCTGCTCGAGCTGTTCGGGGAGGTCGAGGCGGTGGCCTGCGCCCTGGACGTGGCGGTCCCCCAGCGCGCCGACGACGGCGGCGACCTGCGGCGGGTGACCGCGGAGGACACCTACGCGATCATGCTGCGCTTCCGCGGCGGTGGGCTGGGGACGGTCAGCCTGGTGGCCGCCGCCCACCACGGGCGCGGCGACGTGATCGAGCTGCACGGGGACGGGGGCACGGCGCGACTCGACGCCGAGCGGCGTCTGTGGTGGGCGCGCGCCGGCGAGGAGCTCCAGTGCGAGGGGCCCCTCGAGGCCAGCTCCACGGAGGCCTTCAAGCGGGTGGCCCGCAACTTCTGGGCGGCGATCCGCGAGGGAGCCCAGCCCGAGCCCTCGCTCGAAGAGGGGCTCCGGGTCCAGGCGCTGTTCGACGCCGCGCGCACGGCCGACATCGAGCGGCGCTGGGTTCGCCCCCAGCCGGTCGCCCCGCCGCCCTGAGCGGGGAGGGCGCGGCCAGCCGCCGTCAGGCGGCCAGCGGCATGG
>DASZCY010000067.1:0-31617 GCA_035942615.1 Solirubrobacteraceae bacterium
GCGCCCGCCCGCGAGCCCTGGGCCCAGCCGCTGGCCGTGGCCCGCGAGGTCGCCGGCGCGCTGGCCGCGGCCCGGGCGGCCACCAGCGCGCTCGAGCTGTCGGGCAGCGAGCCGGAGTTCGCCTTCGACCCGCGCGGCCACGTGGCCGGCGCCCAGCAGCGTGTGCAGACCGAGTCGCACGCGGTGATCGAGCACCTGATGATCGCCGCCAATGCCCAAGTGGCGACCCTGCTGGCCGAGCGCGGGGTGCCCGCGCTGCACCGCGTGCACGAGCAACCCGACCCCACGGCGGCCGACCGGCTGGTCGACCAGCTCGACTCGCTCGGACTGCCCACGCCGCCGGTGCCCGAGCCGATGTCCCCCCGCCAGGCCGCCGACGTGGTCGCCGAGGCATCGCGGCTGGTGGAGCGCGAGATCGCACGCCGCGAGGGTCGGGGCCGCCAAGGCTTCACTGCCTTGGTGCTGCGCGCGCTCAAGCAGGCCCGCTACGCGCCCGAGTCGCTGGGTCACGCCGGCCTCGGGCTGACGCGCTACTGCCACTTCACCTCGCCTATCCGTCGCTACCCCGACCTGATCTGCCACCGCGCGCTGCTCAGCGCGGTGGACGGGGGTGAGGCGCCTCCCGACCGCGGAGGACTCACCGAGGCGGGCGCGTGGACCTCGGCGCGCGAGCGCGACGCCATGGCGGTGGAGCGCGCCGCCGACCGTGTCGCGAGGGCCTTCCTGCTCGAACGCGAGCTGTTTGGCGAGACGTCGCCACAGGTCGGGGTTTCCGGCGACCGGGCGACGTCGGGCTGGGAGCGCGAGTTCGAGGGCGAGGTCACCGGCCTGATCGGCGCCGGTGCCTTCGTGGCCTTCGGCGGCGGCCACGAGGGCCTGCTGCCCGTGCGCCGTCTGCGCGGCGACTGGTGGGAGCTCAACGAGCAGGGCACCATCCTGCACGGCACCCGCACCGAACGCGCCATCCGCCTCGGCGATCCCGTGCGCGTGATGGTCGAGCGCATCGAGGCGCCGCGCGGGCGTGTCGATCTTCTCCCGGCCTAACTGCTTGCGCACCCGAAGCGGTCTCTGCTCTCGGGGAGCGGAGGGTGCACAAGCCCCATAATTCCGTCCCTCATGGCGCGCAAGGGACAGAAGCGCAAGGTCTCGCCCGGCGACGTCGCGACCAACCGCCAAGCGCGCTTCCGCTACGACCTCAGCGATGCGATCGAGTGTGGCGTCGCCCTCCAGGGCACCGAGGTCAAGTCGCTGCGCAGTAACGGCGCCCAGCTCAAGGACGGCTACGTGACGATCCGCGACGGCGAGTTGTGGCTGCACAACGTGCACATCCCGCCCTACGGGCCCGCCAGCCGAGAGAACCACGACCCCGACCGCGACCGCCGGTTGCTCGCCCACCGCCGCGAGATCGACCGCCTCGTGGGCCGCGTGCAGGAGCGCGGCCTCACGCTGGTGCCCACCCGGATCTACTTCAAGGGCCCGCGCGCGAAGATCGAGGTGGCGCTGGCTCGCGGTCGCGACCGCTTCGACAAGCGCGAGGCCATCCGCTCGCGCGAGCAGAAGCGCGAGATGGACCGCGCGGTGCGCGAGGCCTTCCGCTAGACCCCTCGCGCGTCGGGCTGAGCGGCATCACCGCCGGCGAGCACCTCGTTGGCCGCCGCCTCCGCCTCGCTGAGCTGGCGCTCGACGAGGTCGAGCCCCGACTCCCAGAAGCCCGGGTCGGCGAGGTCGATGCCGGCGATGGCGGCCAGCTCCTCGGGCGCCTGGGAGCCCCCGGCGCTGAGCAGCTCCACGTAGGCGGGAACGAAGCCCGGTCCCTCGTCCTCGTAGCGCTGATAGATCGACAGCGCGAGCAGCTGCCCGTAGGCGTAGGCGTAGACGTAGCCGGGCGAGCCGATGAAGTGGGGCACGTAGCTCCACCAGGAGCGGTAGCCGTCGGTGACCTCGACGCTGTCGCTCAGCATGTCGGTCTGGGACGCCGCCCACAGGCCGTTGAAGCGCTCGACCGACAGTTCGCCCTCCTCGCGACGGGTGGTGTGCACGGCGTGCTCGAAGCGGTTCATGGCGATCTGGCGAAAGACCGTGGCGATGGAGCCCTCGATCGACTCGGCCAGGAGGGAGAGGCGGCTGGCCGGGGTGGGCGCCTCGTCGAGCAGGCGGCGGAAGACCAACGTCTCGCCGAACACCGACGCGGTCTCGGCCAAGGTGAGCGGCGTGTGCTGCTCGAGGATCCCGCGGGGCCGCGCGAGCGCAGCGTGCACGCCGTGGCCCAGCTCGTGGGCCAGCGTGAGCACGTCGCGGCGCTTGGAGGTCCAGTTGAGCATCAGGTAGGGGTGCACGCTGGGGGTGGCGTAGGCGCAGAAGGCCCCACCGCGCTTGGCCGGGCGCACGGGTGCGTCGATGTAGGGCTCGTCGAAGAAGCGCTGCGCGGTGGCGCCCAGGTCGGAGGAGAAGTCACGGTAGGCGCTCAGGACGGTGTCGCGGGCCTCCTCCCAGCCGTACTCGGGGTCCTCCTCGGTGACGGCGGCCATGCGGTCGAAGTCCTTGAGACGGTCGAGGCCCAGCAGGCGCGCCTTGAGGCGGTACCAGCGCTGGGGGAGCTCGTAGCGCCCCACCACCGCGTCGACCAGCGCCTGCACCGACCCGTCGCTGGCCTCGTTGGAGAGGTTGCGTGCGGCCAGCCAGTGCGGGTAGTGGCGCAGGCGGTCGTCGGTGGCCTTGTCGCTCATGAGCGTGTTGAAGATGAAGGCGCGGGTGCGCAGCCCGGGCTGCAGGGCGTCGGTGATGGCTCCCGCTGTCTGCTCGCGCGTCGGGCGGTCGGGAGACATGAGCCGACTGAGGGCGCTGTCCAGCGCCACGGGCTCGTCCTCGCCCGGGAGGTCGACGGTGATGGCCGAGGTGTGCTCGCTGAACAGCCGCGACCAGGCCGAGGACCCGGAGACCGCCTTCTCGGCGAGGATCTTCTCCTCGGGCTCGGTGAGCAGGTGGGGGCGGTAGCGCCGCGCGGAGCGCAGGAAGTGGCGGCTGGTGTCCAGCCCGTCGGCGGCCAGCAGCTCCTCGGCGCGCTCGTCGTCCAGCGCGGCCCACTCGAGCTCGAAGAACAGCAGCCGGGTCTCGATCGCGGTGCCCTTCTCCTGCACTCGCTGCAACAGCGCGCCGATCTGGGGATCGGCGGTGTCGACGCTGAAGCGCAGCATCGCGTAGTTGCCCGCGCGGGCGGCCAGGTCGTTGAGCTGCTCGAGCTCGTGCATGGCCGCGGCCAGCCCCGGTCCGTCGAGCTCACCCACCCGGCCGGCGTGCTGCTGGGCAAAGGCCTCCGCGCGACGGTGCGCCTCGTCGAGGAGCTGGTCGACGCCCTGATCGCCCTGGCCGTCGACCAGCGGCTCGAGGTTCCAGGCGACGTCGTCGGCGGTGGTCTTGGAAGCCATGGACGCGACCCTACCCGGCGAGCTAGAATAGGGGCGTACATACTCCCTGGGGACGACATGGCTTCGACGTGGTTGATCCCGGAGGGTTGGTTGCGAGCCGAGGTGCCGGAGGCCTCGTAAAAACCGGCAAAACCATACGTGCGGACTCTCACGAGTACGCCCTCGCTTAGTCACTAGCTAAGCGGAGGTCCCGAGCACCGCTCGCCTGCGGCGGTGACCATCGGGATCAGATAGCAGGCTCGCCCGAGGCGTTCGCTCCCGCCGCCTCGGGGACTTCAAGGGAGCTGGTCCCCGGGAACCCCGCCGGCGCGGCGACCCGGGGATGAGATCAGGAGCGCCGGCTACGCTCGTAGAAGCCATCCCGACGCGGCCGCGGACGCGGGTTCGATTCCCGCCGTCTCCACCTCGACAGTTGACAGAAGCGTTTCCGGAAAGGAAGCGCTTCTGTCGTTCTGGTTTTGCACAGGCGCCCAGCGCCTTTGACCGTGGGCGCGGATTGGCGCGCTGCTCGCGCCGGCTTCGCCGCACTTGGGCTCCCCACACGCGCTGCGGCCCGTCGCGCTAGGCGACTCGAAGCGCGCCTGATGTCGGTTCCCCCGAGCCCGTCCGTCATACGCGCTACCCTAGGACGTATGACGATGCTGAGCTTCCGCGTACCGGACGACGAAGCGGCCGAGGTCCAGCGCTGGGCCGAAGCGTTGGGTGTCGATCGATCGGAGATCCTGCGTGACGCGCTCCATCGCCACCTCGTCGCGCTGAGCGGTGAGCATGACGCCAGCGTGTGGGAGCAGGTGCCGATGACCGAGGCCGAGCGATCGCTGTCCCAGATCGCCGACTGGGGACCGGCTGAGGACTGGGCCGACTGGGACGATGCAGCGCGGTGAGATCTGGTTTGCGGCGACCCCCGGTGGCGATCGCCCCGTGCTGGTGTTGACGCGTGACCCCGTCGCTGATCGAATCGGCTCGGTGGTCGTCGCGGCGCTGACGCGAACGCGGCGCGGAGTGATCTCGGAGCTCGTGCTCACGCCGGCCGACGATGGCGTCCCGTCGGAGTGCGTGGTCAACTTCGACAACGTCCACACGCTGCCACGTCAGTCGTTCCGACGACGAGTCACCGCGCTTGCGCCCGCGCGCATGGCCCAAGGCTGTCGGACCCTTCGCAACGCCGTCGGCTGCTGAGCGTCCAGCGCCTCTTCGGGCGGCGCCCTGCTCACCGCGGCCAGCGGGTACCCGGCGAGGCAATGGCCGTGTACGTCGACGATCACCGCGTTCCCTGGCGTGGCGACAGGTGGTCCCACCTGGTCGCCGACTCCACCGAGGAGCTCCATGCCTTCGCAGCGCGTCTGGACCGCGGCCGGTTTCACCACCAGCCGAGGCGTCCCTGGAAGGACCATTACGACGTGCCCGAGGCCACGCGCCGGCAGGCGATCCGTCTGGGGGCAGAGCCCATCCCCTTCGCAAGGGCTGCGCAGCTGCTCCGGGCACGCCGGCTGGCCCTTCGCCAGGCACCGGACCACGGGACACGCTGCGCAGCGGGCCCCGCGCCGGGCGGAGGCGACCGGGAGGGCTGACGCTACGCGCCCGGGCCGACCTGTCCCCGCGCCCAGGAGGCGATCTCCCGGGCCAGGGCCTCTCCGGCGCGCGGGACGATGTCAGCGTGGCCGACGCCGGGGAAGGTGGCGATGCGCTTGGGCTCCGGCGCGGCGTCGTACAGCTCCCGGGCGTGAGAGAGGGGCACTATCTCGTCGCCCTCTCCGTGCAGCACCAGCAGCGGCGAGCGCAGATCGTCGATGCGCCGCAGGCTCGGGTAGGCGTCTGGGACGACGGTCGCGGGGATGTAGGGGTAGTGCAGGCGGGCCAGCGCGCGGACGCTGGTGAACGCCGAGAGCAGGACGAGCCCGGCCGGGGGGTGGGCGAGCGCGAGTTCGAGGGCCACCGCGCCGCCCAGCGACTCGCCCAGAAGGAGGACTCGCGAGGGATCCACCCCGGACTGGGCCCGCAGGCAGGCCAGCGCGGCGCGCGCGTCGCGGTAGGTGCCCTGCTCGCTGGGCCTGCCGCTGCTGCGTCCGTAGCCGCGGTAGTCGAACAGCACCACGTCGAACCCGGCCGCCGTGAGCAGGGCGGCGAAGGGGAGGCGGTCGCCGACGTTGCCGCCATTGCCGTGGCAGACCAGCATCTGGCCGATCGGCGCGGAACGTGCCTCGAGTCGCCAGCCGTGCAGCCACTCGCCGTCCTCGGTCTCCATCGCCAGCTCACGGTGGGGCAGGCCGGCCTGCCCAGGCGTCTGCCCGATCGCCCGCGACGGGAAATAGAGCAGCGAGTGGAGCAGGGCGCGGATCACCGCACCGCCGGCGTGGCTCAACCCCCGAGGGCGCCCGGGTCGGTGGGAACGTCGACGGCGTGCTGGCGGAGCGCCTCCAGGGGCACGATCTCGAGGGCCCGTTCGTGGGAGGAGGCCAGCACCACGTACGCGGCCGCGCCGTCATCATGGGCTCGCAGCCAGTTCGCCGCGGTCACGCACCAACGGTCGCCGGGCACAAGCCCGGGGAAGTGGTATTGAGGGATCGCGGTCGTGAGGTCGTTGCCGATCCGGCGTTGGTGTTCGAGGAACTCCGGTGTCACCACGGCGCAGATCGTGTGGCTGCCGAAGTCCTCAGGACCGGTGTGGCAGCACCCGTCCCGGTAGAAGCCGGTGACGGGCTGGGTGCCACAGGGCTCGAGCTCTCCGCCCAGCACGTTGCGATCGGTCACGGCGGAAGTATTGCGCGGCGGGGGCCCGCCGGCTGCGTGGCAGCGCCGCCGGGTGCGAGGGATCTGGCCGCGCCTGCGGCGGGCGAGGTAGTATCCGCGCCGTGGCGTTGGCCCCCGGCAGGCACGAGATCGGCCCCGAGGCTGCCTCGCTGCTGGTGAAGACCTATCGGGAGGGGCTGGCCGCCAAGGTGGGCCACGACCTGGTCATCGAGGTGGCCGACTGGAGCGCCACGGTCGAGGTGGCCGACGACCCGGCCGGGTCCTCGTTTGCGCTGGACGCCGACTCGCGCTCGATGCAGATCCGCGAGGGCACGGGCGGGGCGAAGCCGCTCTGCGACAAGGACCGCGCCGACATCCGCAAGACCATCGACGACAAGATCCTGCGGGGGCAGTCGATCAGCTTCCGATCGGACGCGGTGCGCGCGGCCGACGGCGGGCTCTCCGTGGAGGGCGCCCTGACCATGGCCGGCCAGGCGCGAGCGGTCACCGCGCAGCTGCAGGTCGACGCGGACGGGCGGCTGACGGCGACCATCCCGCTCACCCAGAGTGCGTGGGGGATCCAGCCCTACCGCGGCATGATGGGCGCGCTGAAGGTCCGTGACGATCTGGAGATCATGGTCGACGCGACGTTGCCCGCCGCCTGAGGCTGCGACCCGCGCCCGCGGTGCGCGGCTATGGTTGGCGGTCGATCCGATGGCTGCCGAGCAGACGCACGACAACCCGACAGACGAGGACATGGCCTCCCCGGTCCTGCCCGATCAACCGGAGGCGACCGCCCCACAGGAGAACGGCGACGAGGCCGTGCTGAGCGAGACCGCTGTGACCGGTGAGCAGGAGCCGCAGCGTCCCCGGATCGGGCCCCGCATCCTCGCGGTCGAGGCGCCCTCGCCGCCCACGCCTCCCGCGCCCAAGCGAGGCAGGACGCCGCGGGCGCCCAAGCCCAAGGCGCAGCAGCCGCGGCGGCGCAGGCGCAGCCCCGCCGAGCGTCACCGGGCCGTGTTCTTCGCACGCCTCAACGAGCTGCGCCGCAGCGGGGCCTCCCAGGCCGACGCGACCGACGAGGCGCAAGCCGCCAGCGAGGGCGGGGCTGACGGCACTCTCGCGGCCGAGGCGCCCATCACGTCGCCCGAGGCCGAGATGCCCGGCCAGGACGAGCTCGTGGCCGAGGGGGATGCGCCCGGCCCGGGCGAGACCGTCGCCGAGCCCGATGCGCCCGGCCCGGGCGAGCCGGTCGCCGAGGCCGTCTCCGAGCAGCCGGCGGGAGAGGAGCCGCCGGCTCCCGCCGTGGGCGAGCCGCCCGCCTCCGAGGCTGCTGGGCAGACCGGCTCCTCCCAGGGCGCCCGCCGCGGCGCATCTCCTCCACCCGTTGCTCCCGCGCGCGTCGCCGCGGCGATCGAGCGCGTCGGCGGGCCCGGGGTGGTGCAGGAGGCGCTTGCTCCCAAGACCGATGAGCAGGGGGAGCGCAAGAAGTGGGCGGCCGTCTGCTGCGACGCGGCGCAGGGCAGCCCGCCTGGGGATCCCATCTTCACCGCGTGGCTACGCCTGGCCGCCACCCCGGTACGCGAGATCAAGAACCACCTGCCCCAGCCTGTCGACGAGGCGCGCGGGGGGCGAAACACCCGCGGGCGCGCCGGCGGATCGCCGCGCGAAGGGGGGCGGGGCGGGCGCAACGATCGAGAGCGCGGTTCCCAGCGCGACCGTCCCAGCCGTGACGACATGGCCAGCTACGCCCGTGGTGGCAGGCTCACCACCAAGGTTCGCATCGTCGACCGCGAGCAGGAGAAGCGCGAGCGCGAGCAGGCACGCAAGGAGCAGCGCGAGCGCAAGCGCCAGGCCGAGCGCGAACGGCTCGACCGGCTCGGCTACTGAGACGCGATGTCCTGCGGGGGCGACGGCGGGCGAGGGCCTCCCTCTCCTCCCGCCGGCGGATCCACCCGTACGGCCAGCAACGCGAGGTCGTCCCGCGGCTGGGCGTCGGTGGCCAGGGCCGCGTCGTGCAGGTGGTCCAGCAGCCGGTCGGGACGGGCCCCGGCCTGGGGGCTCAGCATGGCGGCCAGGCGCTCGTGCGTGTGGAAGCGGGTGGGCGCCTGCGCGTCGATCAGCCCGTCGCTGAACAGCACGAGCGTGTCGCCCGCGCAGAGCTTGACCTCCACCTCGTCCAGGCGCGGCGTGTCGATGGCGCCCAGCATGGTCCCCAGCGCACCGACCGTCTCGACCGGGCCATCTCCGCGGACCAGCAGCGGCGGCGGGTGCCCGGCGAGCACCACGCGCGCCGCGGTGCGCCCGTCGATGACCGGAGCGAGTGCCGCGAGCGCCACCGTGCAGCGCGGGGCGCTGGGAGCCTCCTCGATCTCCAACACGGCGTTGAGGCGGCGCAGGATGTCCGCGGCGGAGCGCTCGTAGAGCGCCGCGGTGCGCAGTGTGTGGCGCACGAGCGCGAGCGTGCCGGCCGCTTGGAGGCCCTTGCCTTCGATGTCGGCCAGGACCAGCAGGGTGCTGCCCTCGTGCCAGCGCACGACGTCGTAGAGATCGCCGCCCACCGCATAGCGCTCGCTCGCGGGTTGGTAGCGCGCCGCCATGTCGAGGCCCTCCACGTGCGGCAGACGCGCCGGCAGAAGGCTGCGCGTGAGCGCGAGCGCGGTCGCGTGCTCGTCGGCCAGCTCCCGCTCGAGCTCGGTACGCCGACGGACCTGGTCGGTCACCTCGACGTAGAGGCTGAGGACCCCCTCCGCCCGTCCGTCGACCATGATCGGCACGATCGTCGCGTCGTAGTAGCGCTGGCCCTCGAAGGCCTCCTCGTCGTCGAAGGGGACGCCCAGGGCGGACTGCGTGAACCGCTCGCCCCGCTCCAGCGCGGCCCCGTAGACCTCGTGGGCCATCGTGCGCACGCCGGGAAAGTCGGCCAGGGCCTCGTCGAGGGTTTGGCCCACGAGATCCAGGGAGCCGGGCAGCATGGCCCGCCCGCCCTCGTTGACCAGCACGTAGCGGTGCTCGGCTCCCCAGGTGACCACCACCCCCATGGGCACCTGGGCGACGACGGCGGCGAGGATCGCGCGCTCGCGCGCGAGCGCCTCCCGCGCGCGCTCCTCCTCGGTGACCTCGCGGATCACCATCGCGACGCCGATCTCGCCATCCGCGCCGTCGACCGGGAAGAAGCTGCCGCGCCAGTGGCGGTTCCCCGCCGTCTCCGCCACATCCACCCGGTGGCGCCCCGAGGTCAGCACGGCTCGCACCTCGCGCTCCACGTCCGGGCGGTCGGGCAGCACCTCGTCCAGCCTGCGACCCGCGTGCTCGCCGACGGGCACGCCGGTCTGCGCGGCCATCGCATCGTTGACCAGGACGAAGCGCAGGGCGGCGTCGACAAAGGCGAAGCCGATCGCCGTGCCCGCCAAGACGGCCTCGAGCACCGAGGCTCCGCTGGCCCCTCGCTCGTGCTCCGCGCCGGGCATCGCCCGCGACCCTAGCCCGTCCGCCGCATGGCGCGCCAGATCAGCGCGATGATCACCGCCTGCAGCGGCAGGCGCGCCCACAGCGCCGCCGGCGGGAACTGCGGGTATCGCTCGGCGCGGACGGCCATGTGCACGTTGGCGGGAAAGACGGCGAGCATCGTGGCGATCAGCCACCACCCCGCCCAGCGCCGGGTGGCCGGGCTGAGCATCCCCAGGCCGCCGATGATCTCCGCCACGCCCGAGGCGAAGACCAGCTCGCGCCCGGCGGGGAGCTCATCGGGCACGATCGCCTGGTACATCGCAGGGCGCAGGAAGTGCAGCGTGCCGGCCACCACGAAGACCACGCCGACGACGCGCGCCATCGCGCTCGCGCGGCCGCCACGCGCGCTGGTGTGGTGGGGCGCTCGACGGATGGCCTGGGCCATGCACCGACGATTATCGTCGAAGGAAGGACGCAGCCTCGACGCGGTCGCCGGCGCCAGCCCGCCCGGGTGACCATCCGGGCGCAGCTACCGTGGTTCTCGCTCACCGAGCGCAACCGCGGGCGCTGCCCGGGGTTTCACCATCAGCCGACGCCATCGGCCCAGCGCACCGCCCGCTGTCCGGTGGCCTCGCCCCACGACCCCTGGGAGATGCCCGTGCGCCGTCTTGCGCCGCTCCTCGCCGCCTTCATCGCGATGCTGCTCCCCACCGCCGCCCACGCGAGTGCCAGTCAGTCAACCCTCTTCGAAGCCCCGCGCGAACTGATGTCTGACGACGCCGGGCTGCGCGCCCAGACGCTCGACGAGATCAAGGCCCTGGGCGCCGAGTGGGTCCGGGTGGTCCTCTACTGGCGCGACGTGGCCCCCGATCCCAACGCGCGGGAGGTCCCCGCCTTCAACGAGCGCGATCCCGGCGCGTATCCGGGCTTTGGGAAGTACGACCGCGTCCTCGCCGAGATGCGCGCGCGCGGCCTCAACCCGCTGGTCACGGTCACCGCCCCGGCGCCGCGCTGGGCCACCAGGTTCCGCCAGGACTTCGTCACCCGCCCCGAGCCGGCGCGCTTTGCGCGGTTCTTCGAGGCGGTGGTGCGCCGCTACGGCGACGTGCGCCACTTCGGCGTGTGGAACGAGCCCAACCACCCCGACTTCCTCCAGCCCCAGTACGCCGGCCAGGGCAAGCGGCGCGAGAGCGTCTCGGGGAAGCTCTACCGCCGGCTCTTCCAGGCGGCCAGCGACGGGCGGAGGAACGCGGGGCGGCCCGGCGTACGCCTGCTGTTCGGCGAGACCTCCCCGCGCGGCAACACCAACGTGTCCTACCCCCTGCGGTTCTTCCGCGACGCGCTGTGCATGTCGAGAAGCTGGAACAAGCGCTCGTCCTGTCAGGAGCTCGACGCCCACGCTTACGCTCACCATCCCTACACCACGAAGTCCGGTCCCTGGTTCGTGCCGCCCAACCGCGACGACGTGACCATCGGCTCCCTGAGCCGGCTCAACCGGGCGCTGGCCCGTGCCGGCAGGGAGAACGCGCTGCGTCGCGGCATGGGGATCTGGATGACCGAATTCGGCATCCAGTCGCTGCCCGACACCGTGCAAGGGGTGAGCGAGACCGCCCAGGCCGAGTACCGCGCGGTCGGTGAGCGCATGGCCTGGAGAAATCCGCGCGTGCGCATGTTCGCCCAGTACCTCATGCGCGACAGCGAACCCGGATCTCGCAACAGGAGGGGCAACCTGACCTTCCCCGGCTTCGAGTCGGGGCTGCGCCAAGCCGGCGGCGACCAGAAGCGCGCTTACGACGGCTTCCGCACGCCCCTCGTGGCCAGGCGCTTGAGCAACGGGCAGACGTACCTGTGGGGCCTCGTGCGCCCAGGCGACGGCGCCCAGCTGGTGGCCATCGACGTCCGCTCGAGCAGGGGTGGATGGCGCTCCCTCAAGCGCGACCGAACCGATGCGCGCGGCTACTGGACGGCGACGACGCGCACCGTGCGCGGGCGCGAGTACCGCGTGCGCTGGACGGACCCTCAGGGCACGCAGCACACCGGTTCCCCCACGCGGGCCTACGCCCGTTAGCCCGACTGCTCGCGCCGTCCCGAGCGCGGGCGCGAGAGGGTCCGACCCGGCCCCGCCGGCGTCAGCCGCCGAGCGGCCGCACGCTTATCCAGCTCTTGGCCAGTGGGCCGAGGCGCTCGGCCACCGGCGCGCCGAACAGCGCGGTCATCTCGGCGCGGTCCAGCAGCGCGATGTCCTCCCACCCGCCGGCCACCCCCAGGCGCCAGTAGTACCGGCGCAGGCCCGAGGGCAGCCAGTGTGCGAAGGGCAGCAGGGCGTGGGGCTCGATGGGAAAGGAGCGCGCGGGGGTCTGCACGTAGAAGCCGCGCCCCACGCGGCGCACCTCGCGGGCGAAGACCGCTCGATGCTCGGGCTTGACGTGCTCGATCACGCTGGAGCAGTAGGCGAGGTCGAAGGCGCCATCCTCGAAGGGCAACCCGCGTGACGCGTCGGCGCACAGGAAGGGCCCCGGGTAGTCGGGGCGCTCGGCCACGTCGACGCCGGTGATGTCCAGGTTCGGCTCGTGGGCGCGCAGGCCCAGGCGTCCGCAGCCGACGTCCAGGATGCGGCTGTCGCGGGTCGCGCCGGTGAGGGCGAAGAGCCGCTCATGACGGCGCCGGCGCGCGCGGCGGGCGACGGCCGAGCCCATCCGCGCCCGGGGACCCGGCTTGGCGGTCGCGTAGACACCTTCCCGCTCGGCGGCGGACACGGCCAATAGCCTAGGCGCGGTCGGCGTGAGCGAGCTCTACACCTCCGAAAATCTGCTGGACCGCCTCAGCGATCCGCGCGCCTTGGAGGCACAGGACGAGCGCGAGAAGGCGCGCGAGCGTGCGCTGGTGGCCCGTCGTCTCGGGCTGGCAGGGGGCGACGCGATCTCCGTGGGCTGTGGCTGGCACCCGGGTCGCCATCTGCTACCCGCCCCCGCATGGCGGCTGGTAGCCGTCGACATGGAGCCCGATCGTGCTCGCGTGGCGGTGGAGCGCGGCGAGGCCGACGAGGGCTTCCCGGGCCGCGCGGGCGAGCTGAGCGACGTACCCGCGGATTCCTTCGACGTGGTCCTCTATCGCTACGTGCTCCACCATGTCGCCTACCACCAGCCGCTGGAGCCGGTGTTCGCCGAGGCGGCGCGCCTGCTCCGCCCCGGCGGGGCGGTGGTGGCCATCGAGCCCAACCTCTGGCACCCCATCGGCGCGGCGCTCGCTGCGGCCAACCGGCTCGGGCTCGGGGTCAGGGTCCATGGCACGCCCGACGACATCCCCCTGTCCCCCCGCCGTCTGATGGGCCAGGTCCGGGAGGCCGGCCTGGCGCCCGAGCTTCACAGCGTCAGCTACTCCTGGCGCCGCCTGCCCGCGCGCGGCCAGCGAATCCTCGCGGCCCTGGACGGCCATGGCTCCCGCCGCGGCCTGCGCGCGCTGGGGCACACCGTGCTCCTTATCGCGCGGGCCGGCGGCTGACCGGGCAGGGTCGCTCAGGGCTCCAGCTCGAACGCCTCGTCGCCCAGCAACACGACGACGGGCTCTCCGGCGCGGCCGGCGAGGCCGAGGGGGATCTCGGGGTTCGTGGACTCGAACTCGGCGGCGACCGTGGTGCGCCCACCCAGTGCGGCGGCCAGGTCGCGCACGGCGCGGGCGAGGTGCTCGAGGCCGCCCAGCGGGCCGGCGACCTCGCCGGTGGTGGCGTCGACGTCCATGGGCGGCAGCTGCTTCACGTCGGGCATGGGCGGCAGGCGCACATCGAGCCGGGCGCCGTGGGCCAGCCGACGCAGGCGTTCGCCCTCGGTGGCCAGGACGGGCAGCAGACGGCCGGTCTCCACCACGGCGCTGGGCGCCTCGCCGCGGTCCACCAACGCGCTGGCGCGCAGCGCGCCCGAGCGGTGGACGAACTCGCGCAGCGCGGCGGCGGTGCGGTCGAGCTCGCCCAGCGAGGCGACGTCCTCGGGCTCGGGCGGGTTCGGCGATCTGTCCAGGGTCATGGTCGCATGGTGCCAAGACCGGTCCGCCTGGGTACGACATGACACATGATCAATCGCATACTCAACATGGTCGCCGGCGCCAGCCGTTCCGGCCGAGCCCGCCGTCCTCCGGCCCACCGGGGTGGCCACGCCGCCGGCGGGCGTCCAGTCGGCGGGCCTCCCGCCGGGGGCACCACGGGCGGCGGCCTCGCCACCCTGGCGCGGCGCTTCATGCGCCGCCGCTGAGGGCTAGCGCGCCTCTCCCTCTCGTCCACGGGGAGGGGCGTGCTCCCGCCGCCGGGTCAGCCCGCGTCGGCGCGTGCCTGCTCGATTCGGGCCGCTACGGTCCGCGCCCAGGCCGCGCCGGGGTGCTCGTCGCGCAGCAGCGCGGTCGCCGCAGCATGGTCATAGGCCACGCGGCGGTGCTCGACGGTGCCGTCGGGATGTATCAGCGCGTAGGCCGCACGGGGATCGCCGTCGAAGGGCATGCCCACGCTCCCGGGGTTGATCAGCTCGATCCCGCCCGCGGCGGTACGCGCGAAGGGCAGATGGGTGTGGCCGAAGAGGAGGCGGCGCTCGACGACGCCGGCCAGCAGCTCCGCCTCGTCCTCGGCCGGCTCGGGAAAGAAGGAGCGCACGTCCCCGGCGGGGGAGCCGTGCCAGGCGCGCGTGTGCGCTTCGACCACCGCGCTCTCGGGCAGGGAGGCCAGGCTGGCCACGAGCTCGTCGCCGAGCGCCTCGCGCGCGAAGGTGATCGCGCGCTGCACCGGGTCGCCCCCGGGAGCCTGCGCGGGCGCCGCCGTCCAGCGCTCGCCGTTGCCACGGATCCACGTGGCGCCCTCCAGCTCCCGCAGCCGCGCGACGGTTTCGGCGGGGCGGGGGCCGAAGATGGCGACGTCCCCGCCGATCAGCCACGAGGTCGCTTGGCTTCCGGCGTCGGTCAGGACGGCCTCGAGGGCGGGAAGGTTGCCGTGCACGTCGTACAGGAGCGTGAGCATGGACGAAGGACCGCGGCCGGCGCCTCAGGGTGCGGAGAAGGAGGAGGGAGCGTGTGCTGCGCCGGCGAGCAGCAGCGGCTCGGAGGGGTCACCCTGCAACACCCAGCCATCGCCCGCCCGGGTGATGAGCCCGCGGCGGCTGAGGTCGCCCAGGGCAGCGGTCACCGAGGGCCGCCGCGCACCCACCAGATCGGCCAGCGTGCGGTGGGTGAGGCGCAGCGGGACGAGCACGCCGCCGGGTCCCACGCGCCCCCAGCGCTCGGCCAGGTGCCAGAAGAGCACGAGCAGGCGGTCGTCCAGGCGCGGCAGGTGCGAGCAAGCCAGCTGCAGCATGAGCCGGTGCGAGCGCGAGACCGCTCGGCGGCTGAGCGCGCCGACGACCTCGGGCCAGTGCGCCGCCGCAGCGACCAGGCGGCGGTCGAGCAGGGCCAGCGTGGCACGGTCGAGCACGCACCAGCTCACCTCGAGGCGCACCGGGCCGGCGTC
Organism: Solirubrobacteraceae bacterium; assembly: GCA_035942615.1. Taxonomy (GTDB): domain Bacteria; phylum Actinomycetota; class Thermoleophilia; order Solirubrobacterales; family Solirubrobacteraceae; genus Siliceabacter. The sequence continues at coordinate 15,088 of DASZCY010000067.1, forward strand.
GGGTGCCTCGTCCTCCCAGGGGCGCAGCACGTCGCCCGGACCCAGCAGCTCGGTGGCGGTCCGCCCGATCAGGCCGACGGTGCGCGTGAGCAGCCCCTCGGTCACCAGCAGGCCCATCGTGGGACGCAGGGTGATCGCGTCCGGCTGCCAGCGGCCCGGCTCCAGCTCCCGTTCGGGGGTCTTCAGCGTCCGGCGCGCCGCCTCGTATTCCTCGGCGGGGAGGTCATCCCCCAGCTCGGGCATGGCGTCGAGGAGGGAGATGGCGGGGCGGTGGGCCATGGATGGTTCTCAGGCGGTGCGCGGGCGTACAGCTCACCCGCCGAAATTGTCCGGCGCCTGACAGGGTACGTCACTCGTCGCGGGCCTGCCAGGCCCACCCGCGCACGGCCAGCGCCGCCCCGCCTGCCGCCCACAGCGCGATCACGGCGAGATCGGAGAGGTGGTCGCCCAGTGGCGAGCCGGAGACCATCGCGGCCGAGAGCCCGTCGATCAGGTGGGTCAGGGGCAGCGCTTGGGCGATGTCGCGCAGCAGGGCCGGCGCGGTCTCGGCGTCGTAGAAGACGCCGGAGAGCACGACCACGGGCAGGAAGATCGCGTTGACGTAGGCGGGGGCCGAGTCGAAGTTGGGGATCGCGTGGGAGAGGGCGACGCCCAGGGCGGCGAAGCACGCAACGCCCGCGGCCGTGAACAGCGCCAGCGCGAAGGGCTCCACGGGCCACCCGACGCCGAAAAAGAGCCGTCCGGCCACCACCACCAGCCCGATCTGCAGCGCGGTGTTGGTCACCGCGTGCAAGGCCAGGGCACCCAGGTAGGCGCCGCTGGGCAGCGGTGTGCCCCGCAGGCGCTTGAGGATCCCGTGCTCTCGCAGGAAGGTCACGTTCATGGCCAGCGCCACGAACGTCGTGGACATCACGCTCATGCCGGCGATGCCCGGGACGATCACGTCGAGGTCTCGCTGGGACCCGGAGAAGATCGTCCCGAACAGCGCGAGGAAGAGCAGCGGCAGCAGGAAGTTGAAGAAGGCCGCGGTGGGGTTGCGCCAGAACATGCGCCGCTCGAGGCGGTACTGGCGCCAGGTGAGCAGGAGCGCCCCGGAACGGCCCGTCTTTGGCGCCCGTGTCGGCCGCCTTGGCCACCTCAGGGCTCTGGGGGTCATCGCCCGGCCTCCTCGGCCGTCAACTCCAGGTAGACGTCCTCCAGCGTGGGACGCGTCACGCTCAGGTCGGCCAGCGCCTGCCCGCGTGCCAGCGCCGCGCTGGTCAAGCGGTGCAGCAGCGCGGTGGGGTCGTCGGTCTCCTGGGCGACGAGCTCGCCGGCGCCGTCGCGCCAGCTGACGCGGTAGCGCGAGGTACCGCCGACGCCCAGCTCGGCGGGCGCACCCACGGCCAGCACCCGCCCGTCCTTGACGATTGCCACCCGGTCGCAGAGGGCCTGGGCCTCGTCGAGGTAGTGGGTGGTCAGCAGGACCGTCTTGCCCAGCGCCTGCAGGCGGCGCACCGTCTCCCAGGCCGACCGGCGCGCGGCGGGGTCGAACCCGGTGGTGGGCTCATCCAGGAAGATCAGCTCGGGATCGCCAACCAGGGCCAGCGCGAAGTCCAGCCGGCGCAGCTGGCCGCCCGACAGGCGCCGCGTGCGCTCGTCGGCCTTGTCCTCCAGCCCGGCCAGCGCCACCGTCTCGTCAACGTCACGGGGCGCCGGGTACAACGCGGCCCAGTGCTCGACGGCCTCGCGCACGGTGAGGTGGCGGTACATGCCACTGCTCTGCAGGACGATCCCAACCCGCCGGCGCAGCCGGAGGGGGCGCTGGCCGGGGTCCATGCCCAACACGGAGACGATCCCGCCGCTGCGCTCGCGATAGCCCTCGAGGATCTCGACCGTGGTGGTCTTGCCCGCTCCGTTGGGTCCCAGCAGGCCGAAGACCTCGCCGCGGGCGACCTCGAAGTCGATCCCCTGCAGCACCTGGATGCCGGCGTAGGCCTTGCGCAGGTCGCGCACGAGGATGGCCGGGGCGTCGCTCACCCTCCTTATTGTGGCCGAAGGGCGGCGCGTAGCATGTGCGCGATGGCCAAGGCGCGCGACATCCCGGGGCTCGAGTCATCCGCCCCCTTCGCCCGGGCCGCTGGAGAGGCGGTGTCCGTGCGTGGCCAGGAGCTGTTCGACCACGCCGCCGACGTGCTGGACACCCAGGACATCGAGCGCGTGCACGACATGCGCGTGGCCAGCCGTCGCCTGCGCGCCGTGCTGGAGATCTTCGCGCCCTGCTTTCCGCGTGACCAGCACAAGGCGGTCCTGCGCGAGGTCAAGGCCCTGGCCGACGCGCTGGGCGCGCGGCGCGACCCCGATGTGCAGCTCGCTGGTCTGGAGAAGATGGCCGGGGCGCTGCGCCAGGCCGAGCAGCCTGGGCTGAGGGTGTTGACCGAGCAGCTGCGCACCGAGCAGGAGGAGGGCAACCGCACGCTGGCCCGGGCTCTGGAGCACGCGCGGCAGAGTGACCTCCCGGCGCGGGTGCGAGCCCTGGCCCTGGCCGCCCTCGACGAGGCCGGGGGGGCGGAGGCGGACGGGCCCGGGGCACCCGGGCCCGAGGCCCCGGAGACCCTCCAAGGAGATGGCCGGGGGACCGAGCACGCCCGGCCGGTGGTCACGTGAAGGCCAGCAAGGTCAAGGGGCTCGACCCCCAGGGCTCCCTGGCCGACAACGCGCGGGCCATCGTGCGCACTCGCCTGGGTGAGCTGCACGGCTTCGTGCCCGACGCGCTGGACCCCGCCGGGGCCGACGCGCTGCACGACATGCGCATCGCGGCCAAGCGCCTGCGCTACGTGCTCGAGGTCACCGGCCACTGCTTCGGCCCCTACGCCGATACCGCGCGCAAGCGCACCAAGGACCTCCAGGACCTCATCGGCGAGATCCACGACTGCGACGAGCAGCTGCCGCGCGTCGACGCGCTCATCGCGCGCCTGCGTGCGGAGGACGCGCGGACCCTGCGCGAGGCCGCCGGCGCGGGCGCCGAGGACCTCGAGGCGCGTCTGGCCACCCGGGCACCCCACGGCCCCGACTACCGCGGCCTCGCCGCGCTGGCGGCCTGGCTCCAGGCCCGGCGCGAGCTGCTGCACGGGCGTTTTCTGGAGGCCTGGGCGGACTGGGGGCGCGATGGCGTGCGTGCGCGCCTGGAGTTCGCCCTGGCCGAGGAGCCGGCCGTCTCGTGAGCACCCGCGCCGAGGTCGCCGCCCAGGACCCGATCCGCGCGGTCGCGCCGCCCGAGCCCGAGCCGGAGCGCGAGTCCGATCTGGAGGCCTCCGGCCTCTACACCAATCGCGAGCTGTCCTGGGTGGACTTCAACGACCGCGTGCTTCAGCTGGCCGAGGACCCCGGCATGCCGCTTCTCGAGCGCGTGAAGTTCGCCGCGATATGGGCCTCCAACCTCGACGAGTTCTTCATGATCCGGGTGGCCGGCGTGCACGACCAGGTCGAGGCTGGCCTGCAGGAGCGCGGGCCCGACGGCCATACGCCCAACGAGGTGCTCGACGCGATCCGTGGCGCCGTGGTCGACCAGTACGAGCGCCTTTACGGCTGCCTGCAGCGCGAGCTGCGCCCCGCGCTGGCCGAGCACGGCGTGCGCATCGTGGCCTTCCGCGACCTCGACGAGGAGGCGCGCGCCGCGCTCACCGAGCGCTACCGCCGCCAGATCTTTCCGGTGCTCACGCCCCTGGCGGTCGGCCTGGGCCGGCCCTTCCCCTACATCTCCAACCTCTCGCTCTCCCTGGCCGTGCTGGTGCGCGATCCCCAGACGCGGGTGACCGTCTTCGCCCGCGTGAAGGTGCCCAAGGAGCTGCTTCCCCGCTTCGTCCCCGTCGACCACGAGGGATCCCCTGGGGCGGCCTCGTCGGCTGCCTCCGGTCGCCCCGACCATACCTTCGTGCCCCTCGAGGACATCATCTCCGCCCACCTCGACGAGCTCTTTCCCGGCATGGAGGTGCTCGAGCACGGGTTCTTCCGGGTCACCCGCGACGCCGACTTCGAGGTTTCCGACGAGGCCGACGATCTGCTGCGCGCGATCGAGGCCGAGCTGCGCCGCCGCCGCTTCGGCGAGGCGGTGCGGGTGGAGGTCGACGCGAGCATGGACCCGTCCCTGCGCGCGGAGCTGACCCGCTCGCTGCACGTGGAGGAGCGCCAGGTGTACGCCGTCGACGGTCCGCTGGACGGCAACGACCTGTGGCAGTTCGTGCGCCTGCCCGGGCTGGGCGAGCTGCGCGAGCAGCCGTGGACCTCGGTCACCCAGCCGCGCTTGCAGGGCGACGGGCCCGAAGGCCCTGATGTGCTGGCCGAGATGCGCCGCGGGCCGGTTCTCGTGCACCATCCCTACGACTCGTTCTCCACCTCGGTCGAGCAGTTCGTGGAGCAGGCCGTGGCCGATCCCGACGTGCTGGCCATCAAACTGACCATCTACCGCACGTCCGATGACACGCCGCTCATCCCCGCGCTCGTCCGCGCCACCGAGCGCGGCAAGCAGGCCGTCTGCCTGGTGGAGCTCAAGGCGCGCTTCGACGAGCAGGCCAACATCGGCTGGGCGCGCGCGCTGGAGCAGGCCGGCGTGCACGTCGTCTACGGTCATCCGGCCCTGAAGACCCACGCCAAGGCCATCCTCGTGGTGCGTCGCGAGGGTGACGGCGTCCGCCATTACGTCCACGTCGGGACGGGCAACTACCACCCGACAAACGCGCGGCTGTACACGGACTTCGGGCTGTTCACCACCGACGAGGCCATCGGCGCCGACGTGGCCGACATGTTCAACTTCCTCACCGGCTTCGCCCGTCCCGGCGCGCACCGCAAGGCGCTCATGGCGCCCGAGAACCTGCGCACGGGGATCATCGAGGAGATCGAACGCACCACCGCCTGCGCGCGCGAGGGCCGCCATGCACGCATCCGCTTGAAGATGAACGCCCTGGTCGACCGCCGCTGCATCCGCGCGCTGTATCGCGCCTCGCAGGCGGGCGTGGACATCGAGCTCAACGTGCGGGGCATCTGCTCCCTGCGGGCCGGTGTTCCCGGCGTGAGCGATCGCATCCGGGTGGTCAGCGTGCTCGGGCACTTCCTCGAGCACGCCCGCATCTTCGCCTTCGAGCGCGACGGGGAGGAGCCCCGCGTGCTGATCGGTTCCGCCGACCTCATGCCCCGCAATCTGGACACCCGCGTGGAACTGGTGGTGCCGGTGGACGACGCTGAGCTGCGCGACGACCTGCTCGACACCCTGGAGCGATCCCTGGCCGACGAGCGCGGCGCCTGGGAGCTGCAGGCCGACGGAAGCTGGCACAAGCGGCCCGCCGGCCCCGGGGCGCGCAGCGTCCAGCATGAGCTCATGGCCAAGCACGCAGCACGGGCGGCGGCCGAGTGCGAGCCGACCGTCGACGACTGAGCGCGCTCCCCCAGCCTGGCACCGACGACGATGTCCTTGCTGCGCCTGCCCACACTGGTCGCCCTGGCCCTCGCCCTGGTGCTCGCGGGCTGCGGGGGGGAGGGGACGCCGCCGGGCCTGACGGGCGTGGCCACCGAGCGCCCAGCCGCCGCGCTGCGCGCGCAGGTGACCGAGCTGCTCGTCGGTCACGTGTACCGCACCGCCCTGGCCGTCGACGCCGACCTGGTCCAGGGCCGGGACTCCGAGCGCTTCGAGCAGGCCGCCGACCAGCTCGACGAGACCTCCCGGGCGCTCTCCGGGATCCTCGGAAGGGCCTACGGCGCGGAGACCGGCGAGCGCTTTCTCGCGCTGTGGCGCGAGCACGTCGGCCTGCTGCTGGACTACACAACGGCCAAGCGCGAGAACGAGCACGAGGCCGCGGAGCGGGCGATCGCCGGGCTCGAGGGCTTCCGTGCCGAGGCGTCCACCTTGGTGGCCGCCATCAACCCCAACCTGTCGCGCGCCTGGATGGCGCGCGAGCTGGGCACCCTCGTGGACGAGGAGCTCGCCGCTATCCGCGCGGCGGCGGTGCGCTCGCCCGAGGCCTTTGAGCGCACGCGCGAGGCGGCGGGCCGCATGCCCGGGCTGGCCGCGGTGCTGGCCGAGGCCATCGCCCGACAGTTCCCGGCCCAGTTCCCCGGCCGGCCGGACACCAGCGCGTCGCGGCTGCGCGCGCGCCTGACCGCCCGGCTGTCCGCCCACGCCCACCTGCTGGCGACCACCGCGGTGACCGGCGCGCGCGCCGGGGACACCTCGGTGGCCGCGGGGGCCGCGCGCGCCGCGGTCGACGAGAACCTTCGGGCACTGCGCGGCGTGCTGGCCGGCGTCTACGGTGCCGCGGCGGGCGAGCAGTTCCGGGTGGTGTGGAGCGACGGCGTCGCTCTCGTCGAGGACCTGGCCACCGCCCGGCGCGCGAAGGACGCCGAGGGCACGGCCCAGGCGCGCGGTGCCCTCGAGAACTGGCGGGTCGAGTTCGTCGAGCTGGCGGTGAGCGCCACGCCGGGCCTCGAGGCCGAGCCGGTGGCCTCCGCGCTCGAGACGCACCTCGACGCCCTGGACGCTGCGATCGGTGCCGCGGCGGGCGACGACGACGACCTCGCGCCCCGTGTGGTGGCCGCGGCGCAGCCCATGGCCTCCCTCGCGCGGCTGCTGGCCGCAGGCATCGCGCGCCAGTTTCCCGGCGAGTTCGCGGCCACCGGCCGGGACCGTGGGGTGGTGGAGCGTTCGTGAGCGAGCCGCCCCTCACCGAGCTGGGGCGCGATCCGTCGTCGCGCAAGCGCTTTCTTCGCTCGCTGGGCGGCGCTGGTGCCGTGGGTGCCTTCGGCGCGCTGCTCAGCGCCTGCGGCGGCGAGGACCAGGGACCGGCCGCGGGGCGCGAGGCGGTGCCCGAAGGGACGGTCTCCAGCGACCTGGACATCGTCAACTACGCGCTGACGCTCGAGTTCCTGGAGTCCGACCTCTACGACACGGCCGTCGAGAGCGATCTGCTCAGCGGCCGCGCGCTCGAGTATGCGCGCGCGTTCGGCGAGACCGAGCGTGAGCACGCCAGCGTGCTGACCGGCGTGGCCTCGCAGCTGGGGGGCGCGGCCGAGCGCCCGCGGACCGACTTCTCGCCGGCGCTGAGCGACCCCGAGACCCTGCTGAGCGTGATCGCCGAGATCGAGAACGTCGGCGCCGCCGCCTACCTCGGCCAGGCGCCCCGCATCCAGTCGCGCCAGATTCTCGCCTCCGCGCTGGCCATCCACACCGTCGAGGCCCGTCACGCGGCGGCGCTCAACGACCTGATCGGTCGCGACTTCCAGGAGAACGCCCCGCTGGCGGGCTCCGTCCCCACGGGCGCCTTCGCCCGACCGATGCCGATGGGCGAGGTCCTGGCCATCGCCCAGCGCTACATCGTCCCGTGAGGGGGCGTCCCGCCACGCACGTGCGGCTAGCGACGGTCACCCGCAGTGCGTTCCTCGTGCGCTCCGCGCTGGCCGTGGGCGCGGCGGCGGGTGCCGCGGCGGTCGGCCCGTGGACCGCCCGCGCGCTGGCGCAGAGCAACGACGCGGAGATCGTCAACTTCGCGCTCACGCTCGAGTACCTCGAGGCGACCTACTACGACCAGGCGCTCGAGAGGGTGGACCTGGGCAGCGAAGCCCGCGCCCTCACGCAGGAGCTCGCCGACAACGAGAGCCAGCACGTGCAGACCCTGCGCGCGCTCTCCCGGCAGCTGGGCAGCACGCCGGTCGAGAGGCCGCGCCTGGACTTCGGTGGCGCCTACGCCAGCCAGGAGGCGTTCCTCAAGCTGGCCAACACCTTCGAGGACGCCGGCGTCAGCGCCTACAACGGCGCGGGACCGATGATCCGCGACAGCGAGGTGCTCGCCGCCGCGGGGACCATCGTCCAGGTCGAGGGCCGCCACGCCGCGTTGATCCGCATCCTGCGCGACCGTCCTCCCGCCCCGCTGGCCTTCGATCCCCCCTCGACCATGGACGACGTCCTCGCGGCCGTGGACCCGTTCCTCGAGGACTGAGACAGCGACGCCGTGGGCGCTACCAGCCGCCCGCCCAGTCCTGCCCCTTGCTGGCAGCCTTGCGCGCCTCCTTGCGCTTGTCCAGGCGACCCTGGATCACGCTCATCACGAAGATGAACAGCGGAAAGAAGCCGATGACGATAAAGGCCGCGTAGGTGATCACGCGGTCGTTGGTCTCGCCGTAGAGCCCTTCGCCGGTGAGCGTGGCGAGCGCCGCGGGAGCGCTGAGCAGGAGGACGGCGGCAGTGGCGGAGAGGGTCACGGCCAGGCGCTTCATGGGCCCGCAGTCTAGTACGGTCGCCTGCGTGTCGCTGGGCCGTGAACGTCGCGGGGAGATCGCCGTCCTGCGCCTCGACCGCCCCGAGCGGCGCAACGCGATGGACGCGGCGCTGCTGGGCGAGTTGCTCGAGGCCCTGGGCGGACTGGCGGGCGATCGGAGGCTGCGTGCGCTGGTCTTCTCAACCACCAGCGAGCGTGCCCTGTGCGCGGGGGCCGACGTCGGCGAACCGCTGGATCAGGCCGGGGGTGTGGCGCGCATGGAGCTCTTCGCGCGCCTCTACGCGGCCGTCGAGGGGTTCCCCGTCCCCACCCTCGCGGTGTGCGTGGGCCACTGCGTCGGCGCGGGCGCGGAGCTGGCCGCGGGGTGCGATCTGCGCGTCGGCGGCGACAACCTGAAGCTGACCTGGGCGGGCGCGCGCATGGGCGTCCCCGTCGGGCCCGCGCGCCTGGTTCCCCTCGTCGGCCTGGCCGCGGCCAAGGCCCTCATCCTCACCGGGCGGACGGTCGGCACCGAGGAGGCCCGCGCGCTGGGCCTGGTCCAGCGCACCGCGCCCGCAGCCCAGGCCGAGGCGGCGACCCTCGCCCTGGCCGAGGAGGTCGCCGCCCATCCCCCCGACGGCCTGCGCGCCCTCAAGGACCTCTTTCGTGCTCTGGACGATGGGCCGGCGCGCATCGCTCAGGAGAACGCCGCGCTAATGGATGCTCAGCGTGCCGGAGCCGGCCTGCCCAGTCCGTGGCCCACGGGCTCCGTGCCGCCCGCTGGGTAACCTCGCGACGTGGCCGTCGTCATCGCCTCCGACCTCGCCAAGGACATGGCGGGGGAACCGCTGCTGCGCGGCGTCTCGTTCAAGCTCGAGCGCCGCGACCGGCTGACCGTCGCCGGGCGCAACGGCGCGGGCAAGACGACGCTGCTGCGCATGCTGGCCGGTGAGTCGTCGGTCGACGGGGGAAAGATCGCCCTCGCCAAGGGCGTGCGCGTCGCGCTGCACGATCAGCGCCCGCTCCGCCGGGCACACGCGGTCGCAGGCCGTGGGTCGGGCCGGCTCTCCCTGCGCGACTACGTGCTGAGCGGGTGCCGGGAGCTCGTCGCGCTGGAGGAGGAGCTGGCCGCGCTGGCCCAGGGGATGGCCGAGGGCGACGAGCGGGCCTTTGACGCCTACGCCCGCGCCGAAGCCGCCCTGGAGCACGCGGGTGGCTGGACCTGGCGTGATCGCGCGACCTCCATGGTGCGGGGGCTGGGCTTCGAAGGGGACGAGCTCGACCGCGAGCTGTCGACGTTCTCCGGGGGCGAGCTGACGCGGGCCTCGCTGGCGCGCGCGCTGGCCGCCGGGCCCGACCTCCTCCTGCTCGACGAGCCCACCAACCACCTGGACATCGCCTCGCTGGAGTGGCTGGAGAAGACCCTCGTGGCGCTGGACGCCGCCGTGGTCCTCGTGGCCCACGACCGCTGGTTCCTGGAGGCGGTGGGCAACGGCGTGCTCGAGCTAGAGGCCGGACGGTCGCGCTTCTTCGCCGGCACCTGGACGGCGTGGCGCAAGGAGGCCGCCCAGCGCGAGCTCGCCCTCGGGCGGGCCATCGACAAGCAGCAGGCCGAGATCGCCCGCCTGGAGCGCTTTGTCGAGCGCTTTCGGGCCAAGGCCACCAAGGCGCGCCAGGCCCAGTCGCGCGTGAAGCGTTTGGAGAAGATCGAGCGCATCGATCGCGATCCGCGCGACACGCGCAGCCTGGCCTTCACCTTCAAGCCCCCCCAGCGCAGCGGACGGGTGGTCTTTGAGCTGGAGGACGGGCGGGTGGAGGTCCCCGGTCGCGTGCTGCTCGACCACGCCGAGCTGTGGCTGGAGCGCGGGGAGCACCTCGCGCTGGTCGGCCCCAACGGCACGGGCAAGACCACCCTGATCGAGACGCTCGCCGGCCGCCGCGACCTGGCCGCCGGCAGGTTGCGCCGCGGGCACAACGTGCAGCTGGGCTATCTCTCCCAGCACGCCGAGGAGCTGAACGCCGGCGGCTCGCGCACCGTGCTCGAGGCCTGCCAGCGCCTCACCGGGCTGAAGCCCGGCCCGGCGCGCGCGCTGCTGGGTCGCTTTCTGTTCAGCGGCGAGGAGGGCGACAAGCCGCTGCAAGGGCTCAGCGGCGGAGAGCGCCGGCGCCTGTCGCTGGCGGTGCTGGTGGCCGGCGGCGCCAACCTGCTGATCATCGACGAGCCCACCAACCACCTCGACCTGGAGAGCCGCGAGGCCCTCGAGGAGGCGCTGCTGGGCTTCGAGGGCTCGCTCGTGCTGGTCTCTCACGACCGCGCCCTGCTCTCCGCGGTGGGCACGCGCACCGTCGCCGTCGAGGACGGCACGTTGCGCTCCTACAACGGCGGCTGGGAGGACTACCTGCGCGACCGCGAGGAGCGCCGCGCGGCCGAAGAGCCGGCCGTCGGCGCGGGGGCGAAGGCGTCGGTCAACGGCGTTGCGACCAGCAAGGCGGCCGTGAGGAACGGCGGCGCCCGCGGCGGCGCGCCGTCCTCGTCACCCCCGCCGTCCAAGAACCGTCGGCGGGAGACCGAGCGCCTCGAAGGGCGCATCGAGGAGGCCGAGGCCGTGCTCTCCCGCCTGGAGGACGAGCTGGCCGAGCCCGGGGCGTGGGCCTCGCCCGAGCGCAGCGCGCAGTCCACGCGGCGCCACGAGGACGCCAAGCGGGCCGTCGCCGAGCTCTATGCACGCTACGAGGCGCTCGTCGGGTAGAGAAGCGCAGAAGGTCCCGCGGCGCCGGCCCGGGTCGGTAGGGTCGCACCATGTTCAAGAAGCTGTTCGCGTCCATGGGTGGGTCCGGCGCCGCCAGCGTCGCGACCGAGGTGACGGCCGCGAGGACGCCGCCGGGAGGCAGCCTCGAGGGCGAGGTCGTCGTTCGAGGCGGCGAGATCGACCAGGAGATCAGCCATGTGGCCGTGGGTCTGCAGGGCATCGTCGAGGTCGAGGGTGAGGACTCCGAGTGGCAGGCTGAGCAGTCCTTCGCCCAGCAGGTGCTGGGCGGGCCGCTGACCCTCGGGCCCGACTCCGAGGAGCGGATGAGCTTTCGCCTCGAGGTGCCGTGGGAGACCCCGTTCAACGTCCTGGGTGGCCGATCGATCCCCACGGTGCGCCTCGGTCTGGAGACGGAGCTTGCCATCGAGCGGGCGGTAGCCAAAGGGGATCTGGATCCGGTCGAGATCGAGGCGCTGCCCGGGCAGCACCGCGTCCTGCACGTGCTGCACGAGCTGGGCTTCCGGCGCAAGGGCTCGGATCTCGAGCGCGGGCGCGTGCCAGGCGCGCAGCTGCCCTTCCACCAGGAGGTCGAGTACACCCCTTCGCCCGAGTTCGCCGGCGCGATCAACGAGCTCGAGGTGGTGTTCGTCGCCGGCCCCCAGGTGACGAGGGTCCTCCTCGAGGCCGACCGTCGCGGTGGCCTGCTCGCCGAGGGGCGCGACGAGCAGCGGGGATTCGAGGTGCCCACCATCGACATCGAGGGCTTCGATGTCGCCGGTGCGCTGCGCCAGGAGCTCGCCCGGCTCGGCCGTCGGCCCGGCCTGTTCGGGTGACCTCGGCTCGGCGCAGCAGCGTAGATGGCCGTCGCGAAGTCCTCCAGCCTGGTCGTGATCCTGCTCACCTTCTGCCAGGCCTGTCACCGGCCCGCAGTCCGGGCCAGGTAGTCCACCAGCTGCTCGAGCTCCTCGCTGCTCAGCCGCGACCCGTAGTCCCTGGGCATGAGGTTGTCGGAGAAACCCGGGGCGACGCGGGCACCGGGCTGGACGATCGACTCGCGGATGAACGCGGGTTTGCGGCCCCTCAGGGCCTGGTCGAGGTCGGGGCCCACGGTCCCGGTGGACCCCGCTTGGGCCAGGGTGTGGCATCCGCCGCAGCCCTGTGCGGTGAACAGGTCGTCGCCGGCCTGCGTGGCCGACCCTCCCGCTCCGCCCCCGGCGCCGCAGCCGACGAGCACCATGCCCCCCAGTGCGGCCAGCACGGTGCGCCGGGGCAGGAATCTCTGCCAAAGCGAACCATCCTCTGGCCGGGCGCAACCGAACACTGGGCAGAACTCAAGCAGACGCCGAGTCGCCGCGGGCCGTTGACCGCGCTGGGCCGGGCGACGCACCGGTGCAGCGAGCCTCCGAGTGCGGTGTGGTGACGGACCTGTGACGTTCACCGTTCGGTCACGAGCCTGGGTGCGTGCGAGGGAACCCTGGCCGGCATAACTCGAGCCCTCTTCGCCGCCCCTGCCGTCCTCGGGGCCGCGCGCTGGCCGACCCCTCGGACCGGGTGGTCGACGCCGTGTCCTACGAGGGATCGTTCGCCGCGGTAGGCGGACAGGCCGACGGGATCGCGCGCGATCTCCAGCTCGATGCGCCCTGAGCGCTCGCTGCCCTCCACGCGCGTTCCTTGGGGTTCGGCAGCTGTGCCCAGGGCCCCGCCGCCGGCACCGGGTCCTGCGCCGACGACGACGACCTCATGCGGTCGACGTCGTGAGCACCTGTGTGGCCAGCGGCCGCGAGGGCGTGACCGTCCAGCGCCCGCCCACCCAGCGCACCACCGTGCCGTCGGCCAGGCGCGCGCGAGCGCGCCCGCAGCGCGGCGGGCCCCACAGCGTCGCCTCCAGCGGGCGCTCGCTCTCGGGGGTGTCCCCGAGGCCGGCGGCGACATGCTCGGCCGGGTAGGTGACGACCAGCGCACCCTCGCGCACCCACACCGGGATGCGCTCCAGCGGTGCGGGGGCCACCACGGTGCGCCCGCCCTCGACCACGTCGCCGCTCCATGTCTCGATCCACCGCCCCCGCGGCAGCACCACCTGGCGCTCGCGGGCGCCGTCCTCCAGCACGGGAGCCACCCATAGGGCGGGCCCGAGCGCGAACGCGTCGGCCGCCCGCCACGCCTGCGGATCGCCGGGCTGCAGCAGCGACAGCGGGCGGATCACCGGCAGCCCGCAGCGCGCCGCGGTGGCCGCCGCGGCGCGCAGGTAGGGGACGAGGCGCTCGTGCAGGAGCACGGCCGCGCGGTAGGCGTCGAGGGTCGCGCGGGCGTAGGTCCAGGGCTCCTGCTCCATGCGCCCGTGGGCGTGCATGAGCGGCGTGAAGCAGCCCAGCTGCGCCCATCGCACCAGCAGCTCGGGGGGACAGCGCTCGACGAGGCGGTGGCCGAGGTAGCCGCCCACGTCGTGCGACCAGTTGGAGAAGCCGCTGGAGGCCGCCGACAGTCCGGCGGCCACCAGCACGCGCAGCGACCAGAAGTCCGAGGCCTGGTCGCCGCCCCACAGATGGCCGAGAGCCTGCTGGCCGGTCCACCCGCAGCGCCCGAACAGCACACCGCGGCCGGGCTGGGCCTCGTCCAGCGCCCGTTGCATGGAGCGCCGGTAGGCGGTCCCGTGCTCCCAGGCCGCCTGCGCGCCCGTCGTGCCGTCGGCGAAGCGCGCACCGTCGGGCAGGTAGTACCCCTCGCCATCGTCGGCCTTGATGCCCTCCACCCCCAGCCCGAGCGCGCGCACCGCCTGTGCGCGCCACCAGGCCTCCGCGGCCGGCGAACGCAGGTCCACGGGCGAGCCGGTGCCCATCCACCAGCGGGCGACGAAGGATCGCTCGGGATGCTCGGGATCGGCCACGAAGTGGCCCGCCGACGCGCCTGCCGCGTAGGTGTCGGCGGGGGCCGCGTGCAGCGCCTGGGAGCCCGGGTCGGGCGGGATCTGCCCGGGCGAGGAGTCGAGGTTGACCCACGGCGTCACCCACACCACGGTGCGCACGCCGCGCGCCCGGAAGCCTTCCACCATCCCCGTGAAGTCGGGGAACTGGTGGGGGTTGGGCTCCCAGGTGTTGTACTGCGTCTCCCAGGGCGAGTCGAGGACGACGGCGTCGAGCGGTATCCCGTGCCGCTCGCAGCCCGTGACGTCGTCGACGACCTCGTCCTGATGGCCGTACACGTCCCGGCTCTTCCAGAAGCCGTAACCCCACTCGGGCAGCAGTGCCGGAAGGCCGCAGGCGCGCAGGTAGCGGCGCAGGCGCGCGACGGGGGAGGCGTCGGCGTGCACCACGACGCGCAGCGGCCCGGCCTGCGCCCGCGCCGAGAGGGTGGTTCGCTCACCCAGCTCGAAGCGGATGCCGTTGCCTGCGCCGTCGATCCACGCTGACCAGCCCGCGCTTGAGACCAGCCAGGGGCAGGGCGCGCAGTCGCCCTGGGGGATGCCCCCCTGGGCCAGCAGGTCGGGCGGGCAGTCCGGGCCGGTGTAGCGGCGGTCGGCACCCAGCTGGATCTCGCGCCCGGCATGGTCCACGGCGGTGTGGTGGCGCGCGCCCAGGCCGGCGAAGGACTCGCCCGGCGCGGCTGCCCAGTCGAGGGCGAGGCGGAGAGGCTCGCCCTCCGCGAGGAGCGCCAGCGAGACGCTCATCGCCTCGGGGACGGCGACGAGAAGGCGCGCGGCGCGCCCGTCGGTCAGCCAGAGAAGGAGGTCCAGCGGCGGGTCGCCGGGGAAGAGGACCGTCTCCGCGGCGCCGCCGGCCAGGACGCGCCCCGGGGCCCCGGCGCGACCATCCGCTGCAGCAACGCCCGCCCGCAGCGCCCGCGCCTGGGCCTCGCGCGCCTCGTCGGCGATCACGCCCTCGCTGAACTGCACGAACTGGTCGCGCACCTCGCCGTCGCACACCCACGCACCGCCGGCGCGCAGCAGGGGGCGACCGCCCCGGTGAATCTCGAAGGAGAACGGGTCCGCCACCACGCGGACGGTCACCTCGGCGGGCACGCCCGTGGGCTTCCACGCCGCGCCCCCCGTCCGGCGTGCGTTCACCGGATCGTCACCGGCCCTCTACAGGCGATTCACGAACCACCTGCAAAGCGAGGGGATCATCTTCTCGACCGGAAGGGTCCCACGACCAGACGGGAGCAGCGTGATCCCCACCACGACCAGCCGGGTCGATCTGCACGTCCACTCCACCGCTTCGCAGCTGTCCAAGCTCGGCGTGCAGCGCGCCCTCGGCCTGCCCGAGTGCGCCACGCCGCCCGAGGACGCCTACGAGCTGGCCAAGCGCCGCGGGATGGACTTCGTGACCCTGACCGACCACGACACCATCGCCGGCGCACTCGCGCTGGCCGATCGCCACGACGACGCGTTCATCTCCGTCGAGCTGACCTGCCGCTTTCGCGGCGAGGCCCAGGCGGTTCACGTGCTGTGCTACGGCATCACGCCCGACCAGTTCGCCCGCCTGCAGGAGCGCAGCGGCGATGTGGAGGCGGTGGCCGAGGAACTGCACGAGCACGGCATCGCGTGCGCGCTGGCCCACCCCTTCTACGCGGTCGAGGCGCCGTTGTCGGCCCGCCACCGTCGGCGCCTCGCGCGCCTGTTCCCGGTGTGGGAGACGCGCAACGGGTCGCGCGCCCGCGAGCTCAACGCCCCCGCCGCGGTGTACGTCGAGACGCGCGGCGGCATCGCGATCGCGGGCAGCGACGACCACGCGGGCGTCGACATCGGGCGCACCTTCACCGAGACGCCACCCGTGGCGACCTGGTGCGAGTTCCTCGGACACCTGCGCGCCGGCCACACCAACCCCCGGGGCGACCAGGGCAGCGCCGCGAAGTGGGCGCACTCGGCGATGGCGCTGGCCGCGCGGGTGTACGGGGCCGATCGCGCGGGGGTGGGCGTCCCCCATCCCACGGCGGTCCTGGCGATGGTGGAGCGCGTGATGAGCGAGGGAGACGCACGGCACGGCGCCATCGGCGCCGACCTCGGCCCGGCCGACGCCCAGGCCCTCCTGCACGCCTGGCTGCGGGCCGCCGAGCTGGACCTGGACCCTCCCGAGCTGCTGGCCATGCTCCAGGACGAGTCCTTCAGCCACGCTGCCCTCTTCCGCCGCGCGCGGCGCTGCCACGAGCGCAAGCTGGCGCGCACCGTTGACGCGACACTCGCCGCCACCCGGGACGGCGCGCTCGATCTTCCGGCCACCGCGATCGGCCTCTTCGACGCCTGCATCGCGGCTATCCCCTACGCGCCGGCCGACGCCTTCCTGGGCAGGGAGAAGGGCAAGCTGGTGCAGCGCGAGGGCGAGCCGCGGCGCGTCGCCCTGGTGGCCGACGCCGTCGGCGGCATGCACGGGGTGACCCACACGCTGGACGAGCTACGCGAGCGCGGGGTGCCCGGCTTCGAGGTCGAGGTGGTGGGCACCGACCCCAACGTCGACCGCCGCCTGAGCGCGGTGGCCGAGGTCGACATCCCCTTCTACGCCGGCCTGGAGGTGGGCGTGCCCTCGCTGCCCGCGGTGGTCGAGACGCTGGCCGAGGGGCGCTACGAC
>DASZCY010000068.1:0-14021 GCA_035942615.1 Solirubrobacteraceae bacterium
GGCGCAGCGAGCCCCGCCCCGACCGGGCGGCCACGGGGACGGCGGTCGCGGCGTGGGCCGCCCGCCACGGAGTCCCCGTGCTCAGCGACCCGCTGGGGGGCGCGCGCCGCGGCCCGGCCGCCGTCGGCTACTACGACGCCCTCCTGCGCAACGAGGCCTTCGCCGCACAGGTCGTCCCCGACCTGGTCGTGCGGGTGGGCGACCTGCCCACCTCCAAGCCGCTGCGAGGATGGCTGGCCGCCCTGCCCGAGGAGACGGTGCACGTGGGCTTCGACCCGGCCGGCGCGTGGCACGACCCCGACGGCGTGCTCGGCCTCGTGCTCGCCGCCGACCCGGCCGGCGCCCTGCAGGGTGCGCGGGCGGACCAGATCGAGGAGGGATGGACGACCACCTGGCAGCAGGCCGACGCCGCTGCCGCCCGCGCGCTGGGCGAGACGCTCGGCGACGAGGTGAGCGAGCCGGCCGTCGCCGCCCGCCTGCTGGCCAGCCTCCCGGCCGAGGCGGTGCTGGTGGTCGCCTCCTCCATGCCGGTGCGCGACGTCGAGACCTTCTCCCCCGCGCGCGAGGATCCTCCGAGGGTCCTCTCCAACCGCGGCGCCAACGGCATCGACGGGACGGTCTCCACCGCCCTGGGGGTGGCCTGCGCCCACCCCGGCCCCACCGTCCTGCTCACCGGCGACGTCGCGCTCGTGCACGACCTTGGCGGGCTTGCGGCCTGCGCGCGCGCCGGCCTGGCCCTCACCATCGTGCTGGTGGACAACGCCGGCGGGGGCATCTTCGACTTCCTGCCCGTCGCCGCTGCGGGCGCCGGCTACGAGCAGCACGTGGCCACCCCGCCCCGGGTCGACTTCGCCCACGCCGCCGCGACGGCCGGCCTGGCCTACCGTCCGGTCTCGTCCCTGGAGGAGATCGCGCCGGCCGAGGCTCCCACGCTGCTGCACGTGCGCAGCGAGCGCAGCGCCAACGTCGAGCTGCACCGCCGCTGCTGGGCGGCGGTCCACCGCGCGCTGTATGACGGCGAGGCACGTCGGGGCGATGGTCTTCCGCTGGACGAGCTGGAGTGAGTGCCCCGCAGTGCGGTCAGAGGAGTCCCCGAAGCGCCCGGGCGACGTCCGCGGGCGCCGGCATGGAGGCGATCTGTGCTGCGACGTCCTCGGCCGCGGCCTTGAACGGTGGCGTGGTGAGGAGGCGCTCCGCCCGCTCGCTGATGGTCTCGGGCGTGATCTCCGAAGGCATGAGAGCCAGGCCGGCGCCCGCGCGGACGAGCGCGTCGGCGTTGAGGAACTGGTCGGCGCCCTGGGGCACCGCGACCTGCGGTATGCCGTGCGCAAGCCCGCCGAGCAGGGTTCCACTTCCGCAGTGGCTCACGATGACATCGACATGCTCCAGCAACCGGTCCTGGCGCACGAAGCGCTCGGCGTGGACGTTGGCGGGAAGATCACCGAGCAGCTCGAGATCGCCGTCCGGCCCCACGGTGACCAGGACGTCCACGTCCAGCGCGGCCAGGCCGCGGGCGACCGCCCTGATGACCTCCACGCGCTCGAACACCACCGTCCCCAGCGTCACGTAGGCGACGGGGCGATCCCGCTGCTCGAGGGCCCACGCCGGCACGTCGCCGATCGGCTCGCTGAACGCGACGGGACGCAGGGGCTGGCGCCTCGGATGCCCGAGCGCCGAGGCATCTCCCAGGGCGGCCGGCGAGATGTCCAGGTAGACGTCCCCTGCGAGGGGATCCACCTCGTCCGTTCCCAGGCCGTGGGAGCGTGCGACCTCCTGGAGGCCGGGTCTGAGGAGCTCGACCATGAAGGCCGGCCAGGGAGCCCCGTACGAATGGAAGACCGACGGGATGCCCGCCACCCGTGCGGCAATCGCCGCGCCGAAGTCGGCGCCCTCGTAGACGACCAGCGAGGGACTCGTCTTCTCGATCACCGCCAGCAGGTCTTCGACGGTCGGCGGCGGCAGGAGCCTCGAGAACATGGTCGCTCCCAGCTTGCCCTTGTCCTGCTGAGGCAGCTCGGCGAGCGACGGGTCCTGGCGGATGGCCTCCTCCTCGGCCCAGAGGATCGACCGGCCGACTTGGTAGGTCTCGAAGCCAAGCGCGGCCACCCGGTCGCGAAACTCGCGCCCGGTCCCGAAGATGACCTCGGCGCCACCGTCCCTGAGGGCCAGCGCCAAGGGCATCAGCGGATACAGGTGGCCGTAGGCCGGCCGGCCGCTGAAGAGCACCCTCACGCGGCGATCCTACGTTTCCGGATCCGCTCATGGGACTCAGGAGGCCAGCACGGGCAGCAGCGCCTGGAGCTTGACCTCCGTCTCGGCCAGCTCGGCGGCCGGATCGGAGTCGCGCACCACCCCCACGCCCGCGTAGCAGCGCGCGAGCGGGCCCTCCAGCAGCGCGCAGCGCAGCGCGACGGCGAAGTCGCCGTCCTCGTTGGCGTCCGTCCAGCCCACCGGCCCGGCGTACCAGCCGCGGTCCAGGCCCTCCAGGGCGGGGATCAGGGGAGTCGCATCAGCGCGCGGCTCCCCGCCCACCGCCGGCGTGGGGTGCAGGGCGCCGGCCAACTCCACCGCCGAGGTCGGACGGGCGAGCTGGGCGCGCACCGGCGTGGCCAGGTGCTGGATGTTGGCGACCTTGACCACCACCGGCTCGGGTGCGGCGGTCACCCACACCGCGTGGGGGCGCAGCGCGCGCTCGATGCGCCGGGTCACGATGGCGTGCTCCTCGCGGTCCTTTTCCGAGCGCAGCAGGCGCTCGCCCAGGTGGTCGTCCACGGCGGGATCGGCGCTGCGCCCGATCGAGCCGGCCAGCGCGAGGGTGGCCGCGCGCATGCCCTCACGGCGCAGCAGCAGCTCGGGGCTGGCGGACACGAGGGCGCGATCACCGCGGGCGGCGCAGAAGACGTGGCAGGCGGGAAAGGCCGCGCGCAGGACGCCCAGCACGGCCGCGCCGTCGTGGTCGGCGGGCGCGTGCACCTGCACCTCGCGGGCCAGCACCACCTTGCTCAGGGCCCCGGCGCGGATGCGCTCCACCGCCCGGGCCACCGCGCCCTCGTAGTGCTCGGGGGGCATGGCCGAGGCGACGCGCACGCGGCCCACGGGAGCGGGGTCCAGCAGCGGCAGCGCCGCCCCCGCATGCAGTTCGTCCAGCCGGGCGTCGACGCGCTGGCGCAGCTGCTCGGGCACGTCGTCGGGGCGCGCCAGCGCGCAGACGGTCAGGCGCACGTCCTCGCCGCGGCGCGCGAGCGCCACCTCGGGCACGTGTAGCGACGCGGGCGCGTAGCCGCCCCAGTGCGGCGCGCTGCCGCCCTCGTCGGCGAAGGCGAATCCCCCCACGGCCACCGGCCCGCACCCGCGCGGGCCGTCGGGCGCGTCGAACAGGGCGTCGCCCACCAGGGCGCGCCAGCGCGCGGCCACCGCGGCGAAGCGCCGCGGCCCGGAGGCCTCGAGCTCCACCAGCGCCCCGAGCCCGCCCAGCGCGGTGGCCTCCCGGTCGGGCTGCTCCCAGCACCACCACGGCTCCCCCACCCGCCGCGAGGCGGCGACCACCGCGCTGGGATCGACGTCCGAGCCCACGCGCACGGTGACCCCGGCCAGCACCTCGCCGCCCCGGGCGCGCGCCCGCCCCACCGCTTCGGTCAGGCGGTCCGACAGCCGCTCGCGGTCGGCGGCGGTGAGGGTGAGCGAGGCCGGAGTGCCGGGGGCGCTGGGAGCGCTGGGCCTCAGGTCTCGCCGCGTCCGCGCGATATCGCGATCTCCCCCGTGCGCATCATCTCGATGAGCCCGAAGGGCCGCGCCATGGCCTCGAAGGCCGCGATCTTGTCGGTGGTGCCCGTGACCTCCACGATCACCGAGCGCCGACCGACGTCGACGACCTTCCCGCGGAAGATCTCACAGACCTGCATGACCTCCGCGCGCTGGGGGCCGTCGGCGGCGATCTTGAACAGCGCCAGCTCGCGCGAAACGGTGTCCTTGGGCTCCAGGTCGCGGATCTTCAGGACGTTGATCAGCTTGTGCAGCTGCTTGGTGACCTGGTCGATGGGGTGCAGGGCCCCGTCAACGGTCAGCGTGATGCGCGAGATGCTGAGGTCATCGGTCGGCCCGACCGTCAGCGTGTCGATGTTGAAGCCCCGCCGCGCGAACAGGCCTGCGATGCGCGTCAGCACGCCGGGCTTGTCCTCCACGAGGATCGACAAGACGTGCTTGCGCCCGGTGCGCATGCCACCGGCGGCCTCCAGTTCCTCGAGGCTCAACAGCTCGGGAGTGCCGGGCTCGCCCACGACGCTCACCTAGCCCACCATGTCGCGCGCGGCCTGGCCGGGCGCGATCATCGGGTACACGTTCTCCTCGCGACCCACGCGCACGTCGACCATCACCGGTCCGGGCGTGGCGATCGCTTCGCCCAAGCGCTCCACCAGTCCGGCCGTCTCGGTGAGGCGCACGCCGGTGGCCCCGTAGGCCTCGGCCAGCTTGACGAAGTCGGGGAAGTTGCCCATGTCCACGTGGGAGTAGCGGCGGTGCCAGAACAGCTCCTGCCACTGGCGCACCATGCCCAGATAGCCGTTGTTCATGATGAGCACCTTGATGTCGATGCCCTCCTGGGCGCAGGTGGCGAGCTCCTGCATGTTCATCTGCACCGACCCG
This sequence comes from Solirubrobacteraceae bacterium, assembly GCA_035942615.1. Classification (GTDB taxonomy): domain Bacteria; phylum Actinomycetota; class Thermoleophilia; order Solirubrobacterales; family Solirubrobacteraceae; genus Siliceabacter. The sequence continues at coordinate 4,642 of DASZCY010000068.1, forward strand.
TCGCCGGCGATGCACACCACCGTCTCGTCAGGGCAGCCGACCTTGGCGCCCATGGCGGCGGGCAGGCCGAAGCCCATGGTGCCCAGGCCGCCCGAGTTGATCCACTTGAGCGGCTCGCTGAAGTGGTAGTACTGCGCCGCCCACATCTGGTGCTGGCCCACGTCGGTGGTGACGATCGCCTTCCCGCCGGTGGCCTCGTAGATGGCCTGGACCATGTACTGGGGCTTGATCTCGCCGTCTGTGGCCTCGTCGTAGCGCAGTGGATGCTTGGTCCGCCAGCCCTCGATGCGCTCCCACCAGGCGTCCAGGCGGCTGGAGTCGGCGCCCAGGGCACGGAACTCCGTGGCCAGGCGGGTCAGCACGTGGCGGGCGTCGCCCACGATGGGGATGTGGGCCGGGACGTTCTTGGAGATCTCGGCCGGGTCCACGTCGATGTGGATGAACTTGGCCCGCGGGGCGAACTCGCTGAGCTTGCCGGTGATGCGGTCGTCGAAGCGCGCGCCGATGGCGCAGATGAGGTCGGCCTCGTCCATCGCGTAGTTGGCCGCGCGGGTTCCGTGCATCCCCAGCATGCCCAGCCACTGGGGGTCGGGCGCGGGGAAGGCCCCCAGGCCCATGAGGGTGGCGGTGACCGGGAAGCGGTCCAGGCGGGCCAGAGCGGTGAGCTCCTTGGACGCCCCGGCGTGGATAACCCCGCCGCCGACGTAGAGGACCGGCCGGCGCGCGGAGGCCAGGGCCTTGGCGGCCTGGCGGATCTGCTTGGCGTTGCCCTCCGTGGTGGGCTGGTAGCCGGGCAGTTGGACGTCGGTGACCGGCTCGTAGTCGATCTCCGCCCGCGAGAGGTCCTGGGGGATGTCCACGACCACCGGGCCGGGCCGGCCGGTGCGCGCGACGTGGAAGGCCTCGTGGATGGCCCGGGGGACCTCCGTGGGGTGCTGGATCATCCAGGAATGCTTGACCGCGGGCATGGTGAGGCCCAGCGTGTCGGCCTCCTGGAAGCCGTCGGTGCCCAGCAGCTCGGTGCGCACCTGCCCGGTGATGAAGACCACCGGGACGGAGTCCATCATCGCGTCCATGATCGGCGTGACGAGGTTGGTGGCGCCGGGACCGCTCGTGCCCATGGCCACGCCCACGCGACCAGTGGCCTTGGCGTACCCCTCGGCGGCGTGGCCGCCGCCGGCCTCGTGGCGCACCAGGATGTGGCGGATGCCCGCGTCGACGAACGCGTCATAGGTCGGGAGGTTGGCCCCGCCGGGCAGCCCGAATACGACTTCTACGCCCTCCGCCTTCAAGCACTCCATGACGGCATCGACCGCACGCATGCGCGACCTCCCTTCGTGGTGTTCGCCCTTGGCCAGATCCAGTCGCGCGCACACCGCGCGCTAACCGTCCCAGTCTACCGCTCTAGGGGCAAGCGCTCGTCGGCCTCCACCCACGCCAGCTCCTGTCCGCAGCGCGTGCACAGCGCGTCGGCCAGCAGCACGACCTTGCCGCAGCGCGGGCAGGGACGCACGGGCTCGTCGCGCTCCATCCGATAGGCGAGCGCGGTGAGCAGCCCGACCACGGGGATCAGCCCGGAGATGAGAAACCAGATGAGGAAGGAGGAGCCCTTCAGCCGGCCGACGAAGCCGCCGGCCAGGCCGAAGAAGAGGGCGATGATGATGTAGGCGCCGCCCGCCATCGCCCCCAGGCTAGGGCTCGCGGCTCAGCGTGCCAGCTCGGTCGCGCGGTCGAGCGCCGGGCGCATCGGGGCGTCGAGGCGGCGGCGCAGTCGCCAGCGGGCGCCGGCGAAGGCACGGTTGGCCACGGTGGCGAAGCCCTCCTCGTCGGCGCGCAGGGCGAGCAGGAGATGGGCGATGCGATCTCCACCGGGAAGCTCGGGGGCATCGACGCGCACGCACCAGCAGTGCACGCGACAGCGGGAGAGGGGCCCGCCCGTGCGCACCAGCACGGCCCCGGCCTGACCCACGAGCCAGGTGCCCAGGCGGCCCGGCTCGACCACCAGCCCGGTGCGGGCGTGCAGCTCGCGGGCCTCGTGGGCGACCAGATCGCCCAGGAGGCCGACCGACACCCGCTCGGGGCCCTCGGGCACAGCCTGCCGCCGGCGGGGCGGGCGCACCACGTTGGCCCCGCGCTGGGCGTAGAGGGCGGGGATGATCCACGCGTAAGCGAGCGCGACGAGGGAGACGGGGAACGCCAGGGGCTCGAAGGCCACCAGGCCGACCGCCACCACGACGAACGGGATGACGTGGGCGGCCATGGTCAGTCCCCACAGCCGCTCGGCCATGCGCAGCTCGGCGGGGTCGACGCGCCGGCGCCAGTACACCGCGGCGGTCTCGGGAAGGACCTCGCGCGGTGGGCGGGCCGCGTCGACGGCCACCGCTACCCGCCGGAGATCGGCAGGCGCAGGATGACCGTCCCGGCGTCCACCGGAAGCTCGCGGACCTGCTCGGCGTGGCCCGGTCCGGTGCTCACCATGGCCAGGTAGCCGCGATCCAGCTCGCGGCGGAAGGCATCGATGGCCGCCTCGACGGCCCGCGGGTCGTCGGCGCTCCACTCGGCGACGGTGGAATGGCCGGTGTGGTCCATGCGGATGAGACGCGACATATGCTGCGAGGCCTCCCGTGGCGGGTACGGACGAGCGATCGATGGTACTCCCCGAGGGATGACTTCGGCGAGGGATGCCACCCCGCCTTCGCCGCCCACCGCCGTCCGGAACTCACACCCCGAGCTTCTCGCGCACCAGCCGGGTCACCTCGCCACCGTCGGCGCGGCCCTGGGTCTCGCGCATGACGTGGCCGATGATCGCCCCCATCGGCTTCATGTTCCCGCCACGGATCTTGTCCGCGGCGGAGGCGTTGGCGGCCAGGGCGGCGTCGACCACGCCCGACAGCTCGTCGTCGCCGCCGATGGCGCCCAGCCCCTGCGCCTCCACGATGGTCCGCGGCTCACCGCCCTCGGCCACGAGGTGGTCGAGGACCTGCTTGGCGCCGCCCTGGTTGACCTCCTTGCGCTCCACCATCGCCACGAGGATGGCCAGCGCCACCGGGTCCACTCTCGAGCGGGCGGGATCCTCGTCGCCCAGGCGGGCCACCAGCTCGCCGGTCACCCAGTTGGCCAGCGGCTGGCCGGAGACCTCGCCGTCCCCGCGGGCTGCGGCCTCGAAGAAGTCGCCCAGCTCGGCGCGGAAGGCCAGCTGCCGGGCGCTTGCAGGCGTGAGGGCGAACTCGCGCTCCAAGCGCTGGGCCCGCGCGGCCGGCAGCTCGGGCATCGCGCCGCGCGCGGCGTCGAGCATCGGCTCGGTGATGGCCACCGGCACCAGGTCGGGCTCGGGGAAGTAGCGGTAGTCGTGGGCCTCCTCCTTGGAGCGCATGGAGGTGATGCGCTCGGTGCGCGGGTCGAAGTGCAGAGTCTCCTGGACGACCTGCTCCCCGCGCTCGAGCAGCTCGACCTGCCGCGCCACCTCGGCGCGGATGCCGCGCTCCAGGAAGCGGAAGGAGTTCATGTTCTTCAGCTCGGTCTTGGTGCCAAGCTCGGTGGTCCCCTCGCGGCGCACCGAGATGTTGGCGTCGCAGCGCAGCGAGCCCTCCTCCATGTTCACGTCGCTGACCCCCAGCTGGCGCAGCGTGGTGCGCAGCAGCGTCAGCCACTCACGCGCCTGTTCGCCCGAGCGCAGGTCGGGCTCGGTGACGATCTCGGCCAGCGGCGTGCCGCCGCGGTTGAAGTCCACCACCGAGGCCTTCGACTCGTGGATGCGCCCGCTGGAGGAGGCGTGCACGAGCTTGGCCGCGTCCTCCTCGAGGTGCACGCGGTGGATGCGCACGTCGCCCAGCCGCCCGCCCAGGCACAGAGGCTCGTCGTACTGGCTGATCTGGTAGCCCTTGGGCAGGTCGGGATAGAAGTAGTTCTTGCGGTGGAAGATCGACCGCGGCGCCAGCTGACAGTCCAGGGCTTGGCCGATCATCAGCCCGAAGTGGATCGCCGCCGCATTGGCCACCGGCAGCGCGCCGGGCAGCCCCAGGCAGACCGGGCAGGTGCGCGTGTTGGGCGGCTCGCCGAAGGTCAGCTCGCACCCGCAGAACATCTTGGTGCGCGTGGCCAGCTGAACGTGGATCTCCAGCCCGATGACGGGTTCGTAGGCCGGGTGGGACGTGCTCACGCGCCGACCCTCCCGGCCGAGCCGTCAAAGCCGATCGCGCCCTCCAGCGCGTGCGCGGCGTCGAGGATGGCGTTCTCGCGGAAGGCCGGGCCGGCGATCTGGAAGCCGGTGGGTAGCCCGTCGGCCAGCCCGTTGGGGATGGATATCGCGGGCAGGCCGGCCAGCGACATGGGAACGGTGCAGTAGTCGTTGAGGTACATGGCGAGAGGATCGGCGACCTTGGTGCCCAGTCCGAAGGCGACGGTGGGCGCGGTGGGCGTGACGATGAAGTCAAAACGCTCAAAGGCGGTGGCGAAGTCGTCGGCGATCTTCGTGCGCACCCTCTGCGCGCGGCCGTAGAGGGCGTCGTAGTAGCCCGAGGACAGCGCGAAGGTTCCCAGCATGATGCGCCGCTTGACCTCGGTGCCAAAGCCGGCGTGACGCGTCTGGGTATACAGCGAGACGAGGTCGCCGGCCCCGCCGGCGCGCAGGCCGTAGCGCACCCCGTCGTAGCGGGCGAGGTTGGACGACGCCTCGGCGGGCGCCAGCACGTAGTAGGCCGACAGCGCGTGCTCGGCGTGAGGCAGGCGCGTGGTCTCCACGGTGGCGCCGAGCTCCTCGGCCGTGCGCAGCGTGCGCTCGAAGGCCTCCTGCACGCCCGGCTCGATGCCCTCCGCCTCGCCGCTCAGTTCCTCGGGGACGCCGAGGCGCATCCCGTCCAGACGCTGCGCCGAGGGGGTGGCGATCTCCTCGGGGAAGGCCAGCGACGTGGAGTCGCGGGGATCGCGGGCGACCATGTGGCGCAGCAGGAGCCCGGCGTCGGTCACGTCGCGGGTCAGCGGGCCCGCCTGGTCCAGCGACGAGGCGAAGGCGATCATCCCGTAGCGGCTCACGGCGCCGTAGGTGGGCTTGAGGCCCACGATCCCGCACAGCGCCGCGGGCTGGCGGATGGAGCCCCCGGTGTCGGTGCCGATGGCCCACGGCGCGTGGCCGGCGGCGACGGCGGCGGCGCTGCCCCCGCTCGAGCCGCCGGGGACCCGCTCGCGATCCCACGGGTTGAGCACAGGGCCGAAGGCGGAGTTCTCGTTGGAGGATACCATGGCGAACTCGTCCTGGTTGGTCTTGGCCAGCAGCGTCGCCCCGGCCTTTTGCAGGCAGCGCACCGCGGTGGCGGTGTAGGGGGGGCGGTAGCCCTCGAGGATGCGCGAGCCCGACTGGGAGGGCACGCCCTCGGTGCAGAAGAGGTCCTTGACCGCCAATGGCATGCCGCGCAGTGGCCCCTCGCCCGCGCCGTCGCCCGGCGCCTCGTCGGCCATCCAGGTGAACGCGTTGAGGTCGTCGGCGGCCGCCCGCTCGCGGTAGGCGGCAAACAGCTCCCCGGCCGACAGCTCGGCGCGCCCGAGGGCGTCCACGGCCTGAGCTGCGGTGAGGTCGGTGGGCGCGCTCACGCCTGCGGGCTGGGAACGGAGAACCCCTCGGCCTCGACCTCGGGGGCAGCAGCCAGCGCCACCTCGCGCGGGAGCGAGGCGCGCGCCTCGTCCTCGCGCAGGGCGTTGGCGATCTCGACAACGTGGGAGGTGGGCGCCACGCCCGCGAGGTCGAGTGCGCCGATGCGCTCGATGTGGTCGAGCACGTCGGACAGCTCCCCGACCATGCGGGTCACCTCCTCGTCGTCGAGCTCAAGGCGCGCCAGGCGCGCAACGTGCAGAACCTGCTCGCGGTCGATCATGCGTCCCCGATCTTACGAAGCGCCCCCCGGCGGGCGCCGGGCCGGCGGCACGGGGCGGGGCGCGCCGCGGATGGCCAGCACCCGCTCGGTCTGCTCCTTGGCCTGGGGGGTGTGGGTGCCCTCGTCCTTCATGGAGCGAAAGGCCCCCCAGAACAGGGCGGCGGCGCACACCAGCGCCAGCCACGCGCCCACGCCGATGCCCTCGCCCACCACGAACGGGATGCGGACCACCAGGACCAGCGCGGCCAGCAGCCCCAGCGGCGTGGCGAACACCGCCGCGGCCAGGGGAAGGGCCACGGTGCGTTTCAGCGCCGCTGTGATCCCCAGCGCGATGCCCGACAGCGCGACAAGCGCCAGGAGGACGCCCAGCACGGGCAACCCGCCCCAACCGCTCTGCCCCCCGGACCACCTGAGGGCGAGCGCCACGAGCAGGCCCACCCCGGCGGCGAAGGCCAGCGCGTCTCCCCAGCGCAGCAGGCGCAGGTCCACGGTTCAGGCCGCCTGCCCGCGCAGGGCCGGCGCGGCCTCGTCGCGCTGCAGGCGCGCGGCGCGCACGGTGGTGCCCAGCAAGCAAGCGATGGTCATCGGGCCCACCCCGCCGGGCACCGGCGTGATAGCCCCCGCGACCTCGCGCACCGCCTCGACGTCCACGTCGCCGGTGAGGGTGGGTGGGTCGGTGGCCAGGCGGTTCATGCCCACGTCGATCACCGTGGCGCCCGGCTTCACCCAGTCGGCGCGCACCAGCCCGGCCCGGCCGACCGCGACGATGAGCACGTCGGCGCGCCGGCACACCTCGGTCAGGTCGCGCGTACGCGAGTGGCAGACCGTGACCGTGGCGTGGGCACCCAGCAGAAGCTGGGCCATGGGCTTGCCGAACAGGTTCGAGCGCCCGATGACCACCGCCTCAGCGCCCTCGAGGTCGGTCTGGGCCTCGGCCAGCAGGCGCATCACGCCGCTGGGGGTGGCGGGGCGCAGCCCCTCGCGCCCGAGCGCGAGGCGTCCGGCGCTCTCGGCCGTGAGGCCGTCGACGTCCTTGAGCGCGGCGATCCGCCCGGTCAGCGCGGTCCCGTCCAGCGGCGGGGGCACGGGCAGCTGCAGCAGGACGCCGGAGACGCGGGGATCGCCGTTGAGCTCGTCCAGCAGCGCGGTCAGCTCGGGCTCGGGCACGTCGGCACCCAGCCGGTGGTCGTAGCCGCGGATGCCCACTTCGGCGCACGCGCGCTGCTTGGCGCCCACGTAGACCGCGGAGGCGGGGTCCTCTCCCACCAGCACGGTGGCCAGGCCGGGCGCCTCGTCGTGCTGGGCGGCGTAGGCGCGCACCTCCTCGGCCACCTCCGCGCGGACCCGGGCGGCGATGGCCTTGCCGTCGATGACGCGGGCAGGCATCCAGGGGGAGGCTACCGGCGCCTCAGCGTCGCGTGATCGGCGCCAGGTCGGCCATCAGCTTGCGCTCCGAGCCGTCGGAGGCGAAGCGCACGACGACCACGCCGCCGGCCTCCACGCCGGTGACCACCCCGTCGCCGAAGGCGGCGTGCACCACGTCGTCGCCCAGGCGCAGCGAGGGACCCGAGGGGTCCTCGCCCGCTGCCGAGGCCCACGACATCGCGCGCACCGCCCGGCCCATGCCCGCGCCCTCCCGGGTGCGCAGCACGGGCTCGTCCTCGCGGTCGGTCAGCGAGGCGGGGATCTCGTCCAGGAAGCGGCTGCGAAGGCCGTAGGTCTGCGCGCCGAACAGGCTGCGCCGGCGCGCGAACAGGAGGTAGAGGCGGCGCATGGCGCGGGTGATGCCCACGTAGGCCAGGCGGCGCTCCTCCTCCAGGCCGCCCTCGTCCAGCGCGCGCGAGTGGGGGAAGACTCCCTCCTCGCAGCCGATGATGAAGACCACCGGGTACTCGAGGCCCTTGGCGTTGTGCAGGGTCATCAGCGTGACCACGCCCGCGTCGTCGCGGCGGGTGTCGGCGTCGGCCACCAGCGAAACCTGCTCGAGGAAGGCGCCCAGCCCACCCTGCCCGTCGTCGTTGTCCAGCGCGTCGAACTCGCGGGCGACCTCCACCAGCTCCTGGAGGTTCTCCACCCGGCCCCGGGCCTCGATGGTGCGCTCGTTCTCCAACGCCTCGACGTAGCCCGTCTCGTGCAACAGCGCCTCGAGCAGGTCGGCCACCGGCCCGTCCTCGCGGGCGCGATCGCGCAGGGAGGCCATGGTCTCCATGAAGCGCCCCAGCGCGCGCACGGCCGCCGTGCCCAGCCCCGGCACGGCGCCGGGCGCCCGCGCCGCCTCCCAGACGGGCAGGTCGGAGGTCTGGGCGTGGGCGAGCACCCGCTGCAGCGACGTCTGGCCGATGCCCCGCTTGGGCGCGTTGACGATGCGCGCGAAGCACACTGCGTCGGCGGGGTTGGCCAGCACCGTGAGGTAGGCCATCGCGTCCTTGACCTCGGCGCGCTCGTAGAACTTGGTGCCGCCGATGACCTGGTAGGAGATCTCGCGGCGCACCAGCGTGTCCTCAAGCACCCGTGACTGCGCGTTGGTGCGATAGAAGACGGCCACCTCCGAGCGCGAGGCGCCCTCCTCGTCGACCAGCCGCTCGATCTCGCCGACCACGTAGCGCGCCTCGGCGTGCTCGTCGTCCATCTCGCGGATGGCCAGCGGCTCCCCCTGTCCCAGCTCGGTCCACAGGCTCTTGCTCATCCGCCCGCGGTTGTGGGAGATCACCGCGTTCGCGGCATCCAGGATGGTCTGCGTCGAGCGGTAGTTCTGCTCCAGGCGGACGACGTGGGCGTCGACGTAGTGGTCCTGGAAGTCGAGGATGTTGGTGATGTCAGCGCCGCGGAAGCCGTACACCGACTGATCGTCGTCCCCCACCACCGCGAGGTTGCGCGGCTCCTCGCCCGTGAGCAACTGCAGCCAGCGGAACTGGGCGTGGTTGGTGTCCTGGTACTCGTCGACGAGCACGTGGCGAAAGGCCGTGCTGTAGCGGTCGCGGACCTCCTGGAAGAGCTCGAGGAGGTTCACCGCGCGCACCAAGAGATCGTCGAAGTCCATCGCGTTCATGCGGTGGATCTCGCGCTCGTAGAGCTCGTAGGCGTCGGCCACGGTCTGCTCGAAGTAGCCGGAGACGAGCTGGCGGTAGGCGTCGGCGTCGCGCAGCTGGTTCTTGGCGTCGGAGATCTGGTGGTGGATCGCCGCGGGCGTGAAGCGCTTGGTGTCCACCCCCAGGTCGTCCAGGCACTGCTTGACCAGGCGGCGCGCGTCGGCCTGATCGTAGATGGTGAACTGGCGCGTGTAGCCCAGCCGCGGGGCCTCTGCGCTCATCATCCGCGCGCAGGCCGAGTGGAAGGTCATGAGCCACATCGCGCGGGTGCGCCGGCCGAGCAGCGCCTCGACGCGCTCGCGCATCTCCTGGGCGGCCTTGTTGGTGAAGGTGATGGCGAGGATCTCGCTGGGCCCCGCGGCGCCGGTGCCCACCAGACGGGCGATGCGGTGGGTGAGCACGCGCGTCTTGCCCGACCCCGCAC
>DASZCY010000069.1:0-4104 GCA_035942615.1 Solirubrobacteraceae bacterium
CGACCGGGTGATGCGCTCGCTGGGGGTGCTCAGCGACGACGAGCGCGAGGCGATCGCGCTGCGCTTCGGCGCCGAGCTGAGCCTCAAGGAGATCGCCGCCGCCCTGGACCAGCCGATGACCACGGTGGAAGGACGGGTCTACCGCGCGCTGCGCAAGCTGCGCGAGGAGCTCGAGTAGCGCCCTGACGGCGCTCCCCGCTCCCGCGTCCCTCGCCGTGACCGGGCACTCCGGCTGGGCCGTCGTGCCAGCGGGTAGCTGGCCAGGTGGCATGGCCGACCGCGTCGGGTGCATCGGGCTGGGGATCATGGGCTCGCGCATGGCCGCCAACCTGGCGCGCGCGGGCGTCCCGCTGACCGTCCACACCCGCACCCGCGAGAAGGCCGAGGCCTTCGCGGCCGAGCACGAGAGCGTGGCGGTCGCCGCCTCCCCCGCCGAGCTGGCCTCCCAGAGCGACGTGGTGCTGACCATGGTCGTCGACGCGGCTCAGGTCGAGGAGGTGCTCCTGGGCGCGCGAGGGGTGATCCGCGGCGACCACGACGGCCTGCTGTGCGTCGACCTGTCCACCATCGGCGCCCAGCGGGTGCGGCGCATCGCCACCGGACTGAACGCCCGCGGCGTGGCGCTGGTCGACGCCCCGGTCACCGGCTCGGCGCCCAAGGCCCAGGACGGCACGCTGACCATCATGGCCGGGGGTCAGCGTGCTGACTTCGAACGCGTCCGCCCGCTGCTGGAGGTCATGGGCGAGGTGGTGGTCCATGCCGGTGCGCTGGGCCAGGGCCAGCTGCTCAAGCTGGTCAACAACGCGGTGGCCGCCGCCAACGCCGTCACGCTCGCCGAGGCCCTCCTGGTGGCCGATGCCGCGGGCGCCGACCTCGATGCCCTCGAGCAGGTCATGGGCGCCGGATCGGGCGCCTCGGCGATGCTCGCGCTGAAGGCCGAACCCATGCGAGAGCACGACTTCTCCACCCTCTTCAAGGCCGCCCACCTGCTCAAGGACGTGGCGCTGTGCCTGGACGAGGCCCAGCGCGCTGGGGTGCCCTTCGAGGCGGCCGCGCGGGCCCGCTCGGTCCTCACCGCCACCGTCGGACGCGGTCATGGCGACAGCGACTTCGCCGCCCTGGTCGAGGCGGTCGAGGGCCTGGCCGGGCACCGGCTGGGGGCCTGACGGGCCCGCAGACGCCCGCGCGCCGCACTCGGACGACGACGCTTGGAAAATGCGGCGTTCTGTACTACCGTCGGGGATGTCCCGCCGCCTGCGGTCGCCCGCGGGCGACCCCGTGCGGGCTGTCTTTTCATCGACGCATTCCCCTCTTCGAACTTATGCCTATCGCGTTCAAGGAATGGTCGGTCACCGTCCGCGCGCTCGCCGAAGGCGAGCAGCTGGTGACCCTGCGCAAGGGAGGCATCCGCGAAAGCGGAAAGCACTTCCGCGTGGAGCACGACCGCTTCTTCCTCTATCCCACGTTCGACCACCAGCGCAACGACCTCGTCCGCGCCTCCCACCATCCCGAGCTGGGCCGTGCCCTCGAGGAGGGCGTGTGGGCCGACGGCGAGCCGCCCGTCCATGCGCTCCTGCAGGACGGCGGCATCGACCAGCCCGAGCGGGTGCGCGTCCGCGCCTGGGCCGAGGTCGCGGGCCACTTCGCCGTGACCGACCCGCGGTGCGTTGACGCCCTGTCGCCCTACTACGTGTGGACCACCGACTACGCCGAGAAGCGCCTGGCCTGGAAGCCCCGCCACCCGCTGCACGTGCTCCTGCTGCGCACCTACCGGATCCCGCGTCCGGTGACCGTGCGCGTGAAGGACAGCTACGGCGGGTGCCGCTCGTGGCTGGAGATCGCCCGGGACCTGCCCTTCGAGGGCACCCCGGTGCTCTCCGACGAGGAGTTCGCGCGCGCCCGCGAGCAGATCGAGGCGATCTGCGGTGATGCGGCCGTGCCCGTCGCGGCCTGAAGCACCCCCTGCCCGCCCCGCCGGCCTCGACGCTCGCGTCCGTGCCGGCGGGCGCGCGCTGTGCGTGGGGATCGGCGGGGGCGGCGACGTGGTCGGGGCGCTGGCCGCCGGCCAGCTCGTCACCGCCCTGGGAGGCGAGCGGCTCGTCGGCGGCCTGACCTGGGAGCGGCGCCCGATCGATCCCCTTCCCGGTCCGCGCCGCCTCGACGAGGTCGAGGAGGCCGAGCCGCTCAACGTCGCGGTCGCGCTGGCGGGGCCGGCCACGCACGGCCCCGGCGGCTTTCGCTTCTGCGAGGCCCACCTGGCCGGGGCGCTCGGCGAGCGCACCGTGCTCGTGGACCCCAATCCGGGTCCGCAGGCGGTCGGCGAGGCCCTGGCCGACGCCGCCCGGCGCCTGGACTGCGGCCTGGTCGTGCTCGTCGACGTGGGCGGCGACGTGCTCGCCCATGGCCACGAGGCGGGGCTGGCCTCCCCCCTGGCCGACGCGGTGCTGCTGGCCGGCGCGCCGGCCATCGCCCAGGCGGGCATCGACGTCGCGGCCGCCGTCTTCGGTGCCGGCTGCGACGGCGAGCTGACCCCCGACGAGGTCATGGAGCGCGTTGCCGAGGTCGCCGCCGCGGGGGGCCTGCTGGGAACGTGGGGCCCGACGACCGAGGGCATCTCCGAGCTGGAGCGCGCGATCGAAGCGGTGCCCACCGAGGCCTCGGCCATGGCGCTGCGCTGCGCGCGGGGGGCCACCGGGGAGGCGACCATCCGCCAGGGCCGGCGCCGCGTGTCGCTCACCCCGATGGGCGGGCTGAGCTTCTTCCTCGACGCCGGGGTGATGCTGGACACCGCCGCGCGGTGCGCCGCGGCGGTGACCGGCGCCGGCAGCCTGCGCGAGGCGAACGAGGTGCTGCGCGGGATGGGCGTGCGCACCGAGCTGGACTACGAGGCGCAGCTGTCGCCGCCGGCCTGAGCGGCGAGGCGGCTCTTGTCCAACACGAAGCCTGAGTCGTACAATATCGCCCATGGCCACCATGAACGTAAGTGCGGCACGCGACAACCTCCCCGATGCTGTCGAGCTGGCTCGGACCGAAGCGGTGTTCCTCGAGCGTTATGGGCGCCGCGCGGCGGTGCTTGTAAGCCCGGAACGCTACGAGCAGATGATGGCCGCCCTCGAGGACGCCGAGGACGTCGCAGCCTTCGATGCGGCGATGGACGAGGAGGGCCCGAACATTCCCTGGGAGCAGGCCAAAGCCGACCTCGGCTGGGGGTGAGCGGCTACCGGATCGAGATGCGACCAGCGGCGCTACGAGCACTGCGCAAGCTCGACCCGCCGATTCGCCGTCGTGTCCAAGGCGTGATCACCCTGTTGGCGCAGGACCCGCGCCCGCCGGCCGCCCGAGCCCTGAAAGGCCGACCCGCTCTTCGCGTGCGGGTCGGTGACCTCCGCATCATGTACACCGCCCACGACGACGTGCTCCTCGTCGTCGTGGTCACGCTCGGGCACCGCCGTGATGTCTACGACAGATGACCGCTGCTCGCAGAGGCATCGCGCAGAGATTGCGCTGATGACTCCCCACGTCCCGCTCGCCCCGCTGCGGAGGGGGTGAGGCGCCCTGGCCTGGACCGAGACGACCTCGGCCCACCTCGTCGTGCGCCACGACGAGGAGATGGAGGCCGAGGTGGCGCGCGTCGTGGATCTCGTGGAGGCCACGCGGGAACGCCTGGGCGACCTGCTGCCCGCGGTGCCGGGCGAGACGCTCGTCGTGCTGCACCCCACCACCGCCCAACTCATGCTGGCTCAGCCCGCGCTGCCCGCGATCCACCTTGCCACCGCCCCCGCGGCGCGGCGCTACCTGGTGGGCTGGGTGGCCCGCGGACGCTTCGACGTGTTGGCCGGCGCTGCGCTGGCCGACCGCTCGTCCGGCGGCGAGGGCTCGCGCGACCTGCTGCGTCTGTCCCCCGCCGCCCTGTACGCCCAGCTCGCGCTGGCCGCCTCGGCGTCCCACTGGCCGCCGCCCTTCCGCCCCGCGCCGTTGGCCCGGGCCGCGCGCTGGGCGTGGCTGTGGCTGGGGGCCGGCCCCTGGCTGTCGGGCCAACTGGCGTTCGCCCGCCCTGCCATCGCCCGGCGCCTGCGCGAGGGCTCGCGCCCAGCCTTCCCGCCC